>JAKSBL010000244.1 GCA_022361115.1 Spirochaetota bacterium
AGTATTATGCTGGACTCAAGGCTTAGGAACTCAAGCCATTGTTTCCAGACGGTGGGGAGTCTTTATTGAAGAAAGAAAAAATAATACCGACCTACTACCGAAAGAAATTGGAGAAGTCTTAGATAATGCTTTAATTTTAGCAGTTTTAGTCGGTTGTTTTGCCTTTTGCTGCGCTTTTTTATCCTATTGCCTTTTACCTGCTATGTTAACAGATCAGCTCTTGATTGAAAATGCTCAAGCATATATTCATATTTTTAAATGGAATTTACCCATATTAGCGATAAATGTGGCTTTTACCAGTTTTTTTGGTGCCATCAGAAGGACAAAAGTAGTAATGATTGCCAATTTAGGCAGCAATTTTTTAAATATTTTTTTCAATTACCTTTTTATCTTCGGCAAGTGGGGATTTCCAGCTTTAGGAATAAAGGGGGCTGCTTTAGGAACAATTTTAGCATCTTTAGCCAGTGTTCTCTATTTAATTGTTTATAGTCTTCAGCCTGATTTGTTCAGGAAATTTCGATATTTCCGTTTTAATAAAATTCAACTAACCTTGCAAAAAAATATTATCAAAACAGCTTTACCAGTTGTAATTCAAAACACTATTGCTATCTACCTTTTTTTAGTTTACAAAATTATGTTAGGCCATTTGGGAACTGTTTATATTGGCGGGACTCATATTGCATTTGCCCTTTTTCGACTCAATAAAACCATTATTGGAGGTTTTGCAAGAGGTGCTTCTATTTTAGTAGGAAATTATCTAGGGACAGGCGACAAAAAATCAGCTAAAGAAACCATACTAGGTTGTCAGTTCATTGCCCTTGGGATTGGGATCATCATTATGACAGTGGTTTTTCTTTTCCCTGAATGGATTACCCGTATTTTTACCAATGACCAGTCTATTATTCCCATTGGGACTCAAGCATTAAGGTTTTTTTCTTTTTTCTTCTTTATAGAAGTCATGGGGTATTCCTTTGAAACAGTATTTACCAGTAATGGCTGGGGAAAATTTGTATTGTTTTCTGAGTTTACCACTAATATAGTTTTTATGTTATTATTAACCTGGCTTACAGTCATAGTATTTCATTTAAATATCTACTATGCCTGGATTTCTTTTGCTTTATACCAGATTTTTCATGCCCTCATCTTAACCGGAGGATTTTTAAGTAATAGATGGCAGCATATACAGGTGGAATAAATGAAAGATCCTCAGCTCTATTTAGCTCCCTTACAGGGAATTACCAATTTTATTTACCGTAATCTTTTTCATCAATATTTTGGAGATATTGATACCTATTTTGCTCCGTTTATTTTATATCGAAAAGCAGCAGAAACAAACTTTAAGAAAATCAAAGATTTGCAACCAGAGAATAATAATACCATCCGACTCATTCCCCAAATTTTATCAAATCAGGCAGATGATTTTTTACCTACAGCAGTAAAGCTTTATCAGATGGGTTATTCAGAAATCAACTGGAATTTAGGCTGCCCTTTTCCCATGGTAACTCGTAAAAAAAGGGGTTCCGGTCTTCTCCCCTATCCAGATAAAATTGCAGAACTATTAGAAACAGTCGTCCCTCAATTTCCGGGGAAGGTTTCTGTAAAAGTCAGATTAGGAAGGCATCAAAAGGATGAATTACAAGCATTAGTTCCCATTTTTAATCAATATCCCTTGTGTGAAATGATCATCCACCCCCGTTTGGGAATTCAAATGTATGAAGGTACAGTCAACCTGGAGGCATTTTCCGAATACTTACCACAATTTAAGCATGCGGTTGTTTATAATGGGGATATTTTTACCTATGATGATTACCTGAAATTAAAAAAACTTTTTCCAGACCTGAATACCTGGATGATTGGCAGAGGAGCTATTCGCAACCCCTTTCTTCCCTGGCAAATCAAAAACCAAACATCTGCTTTTCCGAAAGATCGTTATGATATCATAAAACAATTTCATAAAGATCTGTATCATTATTACAGCAATGAATTAGCTGGCTCAATACATTTACTCAACAAAATGAAAGAATTGTGGTTATATCTTTCTCATTCTTTTGAAAATCCCCAACAAGTTTTTCATAAAATCAAAAGATTAAAAAATATCGATCAATATGATATTTTGATCCGTGATTTGTTTTCTCAATATCAATAAGCTGATTTAGTTATAATTCCTTTTAAAAGGTTTTCACTTATTCCCTTATTCTCATCCTGTGTTGAGGGATTTATGAATTCCCCAGCAGGGATGAGAATAGGGGCAAAGGGGAGGAAAAGAGTGAGGAGCTATTTGAGTATCTGAATAAATAATTATATCCTTGCTATTCTTAATTTATTCAATTATTATTAATAACAAGAACTTTTAAAAGAATGGATTTTAAAAATTCTTAAAAAGATGAGGGAAAAGGAGTGAAAATTATTAAAAGATTATTTTTGATTTTTCTTTCTACCTCTCTTTCAGCTCAAGATCAGTTTGACCAATTAATTGATATCCGAACTATCCATGTTATCACAGGTTCTATTTTTTTATTTCTTTGTATTACCCTCATTTATTTTTATTTTACTCGCAAAACTTATGCAGGGTTTCATAAATGGACTCTAGGGTATGTTTTAGGTGGTTTTGGCTTACTTTTAATTAGTTTTCAGGGTTACTTACCCGTAATTTTTTCCGTTTTTTTGGCAGATACTTTTATTATTATATTATTTTTTACAGTAGTTTGGGGAATTGCTGATTTTTCAAATTATCAGATAAAATGGCCTTTTGTAATATTTCCGATCTTGATTTTATCTTTTTTTCTTGTCATTTTTACATTTGTATATCCCAGTGTTTCAATTAGAATCACAATTATCAGCGGTTCAATAGGATTGCTTTGCTTATTTGCTGCCTGGATTGCCAGTGTTCCTTTAAAAAAAATTATTCCAACAGGTAATGGTCTAATCACTGGGACAATGATATTACTAGGGATAACATTATTGACAAGAGGAACTGTGACTTTAATATTTGACAACTCAATCATAGATTACATGAATGCAGGAATCATGCAAAGCATTATTTTAATGGTTTCCTGTATTTCTAGTGTTTTGATAACCAATGGTTTGATTATTATCAATTCTCAACGATTAGAAGCAGAGCTAAAAAATGCCATTCAGGAAATCAGAACTTTACAAGGCTTTATACCTATCTGTGCAAATTGTCAGAAAGTTCGCAACGACCAGGGTTACTGGAACCAAATTGAAGAATACATAACCCACCATACAGATATGGAATTGTCTCATAGTATTTGTCCGGATTGCTTAAAAGAGTTATATCCTGATCTGATTGGTCAAATTGATGAATAAAATCTTATCTATTGATTTGATGCTAAAATCTTTTAAAAAAACAAGATATCTATAAAAAGAACAAAAAAAACTTCACTTTTTCTTAAATAAATACTATAAAAAACTATTCTTTTACTAAAAAATAAAACATTTTATCTATTTTTAATACAACTATCTGGAGCTAGAACATGAAAAAAATTGTAATTATTGGTAGTGGAATGGCAGGTGGTAAACTGGCCGAAGAACTGACAAAACAAAACTCAGAAAGCTTGGATATTACAGTTATTGGAGAAGAACCAGTTGGTAATTATGACCGAATCAAATTGAGTGCTTTGTTGTTAGATGAAGATCTTGAAAATTTCTGGCTGAATGATCTGGAATGGTATCAAGATCAAAATATAACTACTTATTTAGGAGAAAAAGCTGTTTCTGTTGATAAAAAATCAAAAAAAGTACTAACTGATAAGAATAATACAATTGATTATGACATTTTAGTATTTGCCACTGGATCAAAACCCATTATTCCAAAGATGAGTGGTACAGATCTGGAAGAAGTAAATGTCTTAAGAAATTTAAGGGATCTGGATAAAATTAAAAATCTTTTAAAGAACAAAAATGATGTCCTGATTATTGGTGGTGGTTTATTAGGTTTGGAATTAGCAGATGTATTGTTAAAAATTGGAAAAAACCTCACAATTTCCCACCTCACCGCAACTCTTATGGAAGTTCAGTTAGCACCTGAACCTGCTAAGTATCTTGAAAAACTCCTCTCTCAACAGGGTATTCGTTTTATCATGAATACTTATGTGACAGATATCATTAAACAGGCGGATCAAAAACTATTGATCACATATAAAA
>JAKSBL010000071.1 GCA_022361115.1 Spirochaetota bacterium
CTCTGATTGAGATTGGAATGGCTGGGATCAAAAAGCAGTTCTATTACATGAATTAGGCCATGGATTAGGCTTAAGACATGAGTTTATTTGGACCAAATTCTGGCTCTGGTGGATTCAAACTGGCGAAGGGACAGCTGCAGCTGAATTACTATCAGAAGATAGAGATGATTATTCTATCATGTATTATCCTCAATATGACGAATACAAAGGCGATGGGCGATTATCTGCAGAAGATACCTACTGGATTGGACAACTATATCCCTAAGGTATTTCAAAAAAAGGGGCTATCCTATTTTGGATAGCCTTTTTTACTTATTTCAAATAATAATTTCAGTTAATCCAGTTTTATTTTATTCTTTTATCTTTAAAGGAAAAAAATATTCACTTTTAGCCAGTAACATCCCCAATAACATCAATCCACAACCTGTCCAGCCTTTTAAAGTGAGTCTTTCCCCTAAAAGCAATAAACCTCCAATTACAGCAAAGAGACTTTCTAAACTGAGAATAATTGCAGCATGAGCAGGATGGGCATTTTTCTGTCCCACTACCTGTAGAGTATAACCAATTCCAACAGAACACAATCCTCCGTAAAGGATTGGAATGAGAGCTAATTGAACTGCAGCTAAAGTGGATTTTTCAGTAAATCCTGAGATAATTAGTGATAAAAGGGAACAAACCAAAAACTGTACTATAGACAATTTCAGTGATGATACTCTAGGAGAAAAGTAATCCAGCACATAAAAATGCATGGCCCAAAAAAAAGCACTCAACAATACAAAAAAATCCCCTTTTTGCATGGTAAAATTTTCATTGACACTCAATAAATATAAGCCGATCAAACCTGCTACAGCTCCTAACCAGGTTAGAAAATTTGCTCTCCTTTTTAAAAAAAGACCAAATATTGGCACAAGTATGACATACAACCCAGTAATAAATCCGCCATTACCAGCTGTGGTATAAACCATCCCGATTTGCTGTAAAGTTGCACCACCAAAAAGGACAAATCCAGAAATGACTCCTCCCGTTAACAGAATTCCTAAATCATTACCCCTTTTATTGACTTTTTGTTCATGGGGCTTAAAAATAAATACCAGAGGGATTAATGATACAGCCCCTAAAGCAAAACGAATTCCATTATAAAGATAGGGACCAATATATTCCATCCCAACTCTCTGGGCAACAAAAGCAAATCCCCAGACAATGGAAGTAGTAAGTAACAATAAATCAGATAAAATGATATTTTTTTTCATAGTGTTATACCGTTCATATTGTTTTGATATGTATTTATATCATCAAAATGACTTTTGGAAAATATATTTTTTAAAAAATATTTCAATTAAGAAAGAGGAATCAATTGATTGATTTAATAAAAATTATAAAGTAAAATCAAACTGTTTTAATATTTCAGGTAGGTTAATTGGGTTATGAAAATATAAAAAGCTTATAATGATCACAGGCCAGGGAATGCCATCGACATTCACAAGTTAGCGTAACAGAGGACACTCACTGAGAGATAAAAAAGTGATTTCAGTGCTCTTGTTGTGTTCTTTAGCTAAGCATTGTACTCAATGCGGGGCAGCTTCGCTGTGATCATTATTCGTAAATATTTAATAATGATATGACAAACTTTTGATATTACCATACTTTAAAAAGGAATAAAACATGGCTTTTTATAATTTTAATA
>JAKSBL010000264.1 GCA_022361115.1 Spirochaetota bacterium
GGTAATAAAAAAATTATTGTCACACCAGGAATTGTCGAACTTGGAGAACAGCAAGAAGAAGTTAATTATCAATTTGGAGAGATCATTGCCGACCATGCTGATATAGCAATTTTAATTGGGCCAGATCAAACTAAACCAATTTTACAAGGGATTGAGAACAAAAATGATAAAATACAAATTCACACAGTACGCAGTTTACAAGAGGCACAACAGTTATTGCAAACCATTATAACAACCGGGGATATTGTCCTTTTTGAGAATGACTTACCAGATACCTATAATGAATAAAGGCTTAAAAAAATGAAAATTACCGGATTTGATGAACAAAAATGTACCAAATGTGGATTATGTTCAAAAGATTGTATGGCCGATCTTATTGATTTTCAAAAAGGTAATCTGCCAGTCTTTAATGATCCTTTAGAAATTTGTATTCAATGTGGTCACTGCATTGCTGTGTGTCCAACTAATGCAATACAGTATGATTTATTAGCTCCTGATTCTGAAAGGGAATATTTTTCTGGGATTGATCATTATTCTGATTCTGAAAATGGTATACTAAAAACCTTATTGAATAGACGATCAGTCCGATTTTACCAAACTAAAAGTGTTGATAAAAAAGTATTAGAACAAATTATTGACACCATGGGTAGGGCACCTACTGCAAGTAATAAACAAAATCGGAATTTTTATATACTGTCTAATCCTGAGCTAGTGAAGAGGTTAGAAAAAAAAGTCAGTTCTTTTTTCTTATTTTTATTAAAACTATCAGATCAACCGGTTATTCATTTCTTCAAAACTATATTTTTCAGAAAACGCCAATTTTCTTTTGGGGATCAATATTCAAAAATTAAGCAAAACCATCAAAAGATGATTAACAAAATAGGAAATCAGTCTTATCAGTTTTTATTCAATGCCCCTGCTGCAATTATCATTACTGCTCCCCCAAAAATTCCCTCCAATTACCACTTTTTTTTAAAACCAGATGCATACACTTGTGCATTTCAAGGTATACTTACTGCAGAAAGTTTGGGTTTAGGAACTTGTTGGATTGGATTTGCAGAAATTGCAATGGAAAAAAACAGGAAAATAAAAAAAGCAATAGGCATCCCTGTGCATGAACAAATACTGGCAGTATTTACTCTTGGCTACCCGGCAGTTTCTTATCACCGGGCGCCTCCCCGGGGGCCAGTAAAAATTAAATGGCTGGATTAATCAAATAAATCATTAATAATAATCTCTTTTTTTTCCGTATCAATTTTAGCCACCTGTTTTAGTACCATTTCTTTGGTAATAATTTCCGGTAACAATATTGGTTCTTTTTCTCCTGGTAGATAAAACAAGTAGACTGGGACCCCAGCTCGGCCATGATTTTGTATCCAATTGGCGATAATTGGATCGTTATTTGTAAAATCACCTCTTAATAGTTTCACATTTTTATTAGTAAAAGCAGACTGGATTTCATCAGTAAACAATACCAGTTTTTCGTTAGTTTTACAGGTCAAACACCAATCCGCATAGAAATCAATGAATACTGGAATTTGATCTGCCTGGTATTGTTTGAGTAATTCAGGAGAAAAAACTTCCCCATATTGAATGGTTTCCTGCCTGGTTTGTGGTGACAGGTTTTTTAAGAGAGAAAAACCTCCACTTAAAATCAATACCAAAATAAGAAGCAATTTAACAGGCTTTAATATCTTGAGCTTTTGATATAACCAGAGTGCAAAAGTGAGCAATAATAGCCAGGTTAAAACAAAAATACTACTAGTGGTATTTACCTGTTTCAAAAGAACGGAATAGAGCCAGATAGCAGTTCCCAAAAGTAAAAATCCCATCAGGTTTTTAAAAGTATCCATCCATTTTCCGGGTTTTGGTATTTTACTGATGATATTTGGAAAAAAACCAATAAGAATAAAAGGAAAACTTAATCCTAGGCCAATTAACTGAAAAATAAGCATGATCGTAAGACCAGATTGTGAAAAAGCAAATCCAAGGGCACTTCCTAATAAAGGAGCAGAACAAGGTGTGGCTAGTAAAACTGTTAATATTCCAGTAAAAAAGGAATAAAGTAATTCATTTTTTTCTTTTAATTGAGAAGAAACCACTATGCCAGGTATAGGAAGAATGAAAAAATCAAATAATGCTAAACTGAATACAAAAAGTAATGTGAGTAATCCAATAATATAATAGGCATTTTGAAACTGAAAGCCCCAACCGATTAGCTCACCGCCAGATTTTAAGATGATAATCAGGATGGATAAGACTAAAAAAAAGGCGGCAATTCCAGCAGAATATGCTAAAGAATTCAGTAGAATCATCCGTTTGTTTTTATCTTTATAATGGATCAGGCTCATCGCCTTTATTGATAAAACGGGTAAGACACAGGGCATCACATTGAGAATTAAACCACCTAAAAATGCGAATAATAAGATGAGCAACCAGTTGAAAGTGATAAAACCACCCGCAGCTGTAACGTTTATTGAGAATGAGTTGAGGGTTTCCTCTGGAGCAAAGCACAATCCATCTTCATTACACAATTGGTATCCCACCATTAATTGGGATTGTAAAATACCGCTACTAACATGATTTAAAACATTTATTTGTAAAGTTATGGGAATTTTTCCTTGATAACCTAATTTGTCCCCAATCATGACTGGTTCAGGATAATCAATTTTTTTTATCACAACTTTGCTGGAATCTTGAAGCTTTATAAAGAAAAACTCATTATCTGTGGTTTGTATTAAACCTTCTGGAACATCCAAAAATACTTTTAGCTGAAAGTTTTCCCCTGGTTTTACAGTCGGTTGACTGCTTTCAATGACTACTGAATCATTAGAATATGAAATGATAGCCAGAAAAAAAAACATGATTAAAAAAAAGATTTTTTTGCCCATAGTTGATTGAATCCTTTAGAACCGGTTGAAATAAAATCTAATTAAAGATAATCAATTTTTTGTTAAAGGAATAGTATTTTTAATAAGTATTTAAAAATAAGAAAAATCCTGGAAATGTAAATATTACAGGTTATCTTGATTTTTCTTGATTGAATTTATTATAATTAATAGAAAGCAATCAGATGAATAAAAAAAAATTCAATGAACAGAGAGAAAAAGTATGCAATGTGAAAATTGCCATAAAATTATTCCAGATGATTCATTACATTGTCCCTACTGCCATGTTTATTTTACAAAATTTAAAATGGATCGAAATTATCCCAATCAGATTATTTTACAATTAGGGAATCAAATTGCTTTTGATTTGACTAAATACGAAACTGAAATCATCACCATTGGACGGAGGGATATAAAAAGCAATCCTGATATTGATTTAGGCCCTTATGATGAAAGCTTAACTGTTTCCAGATTGCATGGTCAGTTTGAATGGATAGAAAATCAGCTTTACTATAAGGATAACAGTCTGAATGGATCTGCTTTGAATCACAAAAAGCTAGCCCATCAACAAAAATATTTGTTACATCATGCTGATGAGTTAAACATGGGAAATATCAAAACCAGGATTCTATTTTATGATCAATAAATATCATCATTGGTTTTATTTAATTGTTCTGCTGCTTTTTTATATTGTTCCGGTTTCTAGTCAAAACAAGCCATTCGATCCTAAATTACAAAAAATCATTGCTATAAACGATGAAAATAAGAAATTAATTGATGATGATTTTAGTAATATTAGTTCTCAACAATTATTTTACTATTTTCTCTTAGTATCTGAAGAACTTCAGCATATTCAGCTATATCAACCAATGTTTGAAAATTTAGTGAGTAAAATGGATCAAACAGTTCTGGAGAATTTTCAATCAACAAAAGCTATTAATTTATCTGAAAATCAGCAACAAAAACTTGCAGAAAATCTCCTGATTTATCTCCATCAATTTATTTTTAAAAAATATATGGCTAACTCGAATTCGGTATCTGAACTTTTTGACCGAGGCTGGTATAATTGTGTCAGTTCATCGATTTTGTATGGAATTTTTTTGAAACGCTATGGATTAGCTTTAGCTGGGATTGA
>JAKSBL010000357.1 GCA_022361115.1 Spirochaetota bacterium
TCAATTCTCAATATCAGAAATACCTGGATCAAATAAATGCTTTTATAAAGGAAGAAACTCTTTTTAAAGATCAATTCGGCTCAAAACAAAGTGCTTTAAGCAGTTTAACGAATACTGTTTCAACTGCTATTTGTACTCAAATTACTCTGTCTACTATGCACGGTTGTCCACCTAAGGAAATTGAAGCAATTTGTATGTATATGTTGACGGAAAAAAAGATCAATACTTATGTAAAACTGAATCCAACCTTATTAGGTTATGATTTTGTTCGCAAAGTTATGGATCAGTTGGGATTTACTTATTTACAATTAAAAGAAGATACATTCTTACATGATTTACAATATAATGATGCATTGGCCATGTTGAAAAGACTGAAAAAAACTTCTGTTGATCAGAACCTGTCATTTGGTATTAAATTAACTAATACCTTAGCTTCAGTCAACAGCCGTGGAATTTTACCCGGTGAAGAAAACTATATGTCTGGGCGTGCATTATTTCCTTTATCTATTACTCTGGCAGCCCGTCTTAGTAAAGAATTCAATGGTGAATTACCCATCTCTTATTCTGGCGGGGCAGCACAACACAATGTCAGAGAATTATTTGCCTGTGGAATTCGCCCTATTACACTGGCAACAGATATGTTAAAGCCAGGTGGTTATGTACGAATGAAAGAAATGGCTGATATTTTAGAAAAAGAGAGCCATTGGGATAAAGAGAAGATCGATGTATCAACTCTGCAAAAACTAGCAGATGATGCTTTGACCAATTTACATACCAGTAAACACTGGAGAGGAACCGATAAGATCAATATTGATCAACCTCTGCCCCTCTTTGACTGTTATGTTGCACCTTGTGTGACTGCTTGTCCAATTCATCAGGATATTCCAGAGTATATCAGTTTAGTTAGCCAGGGTAAATATAAAGAAGCCTTAGATGTGATTTATGAAAAAAATGCATTACCTTCTATGACTGGCCATATTTGTGATCACCAGTGTATGTATAATTGTACTCGACTGGATTATGAAGGCTCTGTTAAAGTCAGAGAGATGAAAAAGATCGCAGTGAAGAATGGTTTTAATGAATACAAAGCAAGCTGGAAAAAACCAGCAGCTAATAAGAGCAAAAAAGCAGCTGTCATTGGTGCTGGTCCTGCTGGATTATCCACAGCTTATTTCCTGGCAAGAGAAGGCTTTTCTGTTACTGTTTTTGATAAAAGAGAATCAGCAGGTGGCGTGGTTCGTCACATTATTCCTCGCTTCCGCTTACCAGAAGAAGCAATTCTCCATGATATCAACTTTGTAGAAGCACATGGAGTAAAATTTAAATATGGTACTAATCCTGAATTTACAGTAAATGAGGTTAAAAAACAGGGTTATGAGTATGTCTGTCTGGCCCTAGGTGCTGAAGCTGTGAAGCCTTTTCCTCTAAAAGGGGATAACAGGAATGTGATACCATCTTTAAAATTTTTAGATAATGTGCATAAAAACGCTGGATCTCTGAATTTAGGGAAAAATGTTGTGGTAGTTGGTGGCGGAAATACTGCTATGGACTCCTCAAGAGCAGCCTTGCAGGCTGATGGCACTGAAAATGTGGCCGTTGTTTATCGAAGAACAGAAAATGAAATGCCAGCTGACCGGGAAGAGTATGAAGAAGCTGTGCATGATGGTGTAAAATTCTATTTTCTGGCTAATCCCGAAGAATTTACCAGTAATGGCAAAGTGGTTTGCCGCAAGATGAAACTGGGTGAACCAGATGAATCCGGACGCCGCCGGCCAGTGGCAACTGATGAGGTAATGGAATTGGCCTGCGATACTCTGATTACAGCAATTGGTGAAAATGTAGATCTGGATATTTTAAAAAAATCCGGTGTGCCTTTAGCCAGCAATGGCTGGCCACAAGCCAGTGAAGATACTTTGGAAGTGGCTGATAATGTCTATTTAATCGGCGATGCACATACCGGGCCTTCTACAATCGTAGAATGTATAGCTGAAGGACGAAAAGCTGCGGATGCAATCTGTAAAAAAGAAGATTCATCCTGGAGCAGAGATCCTTCCTTTAAAAAACCCTTTAGTCAAGACAGAGTGAAGGCGATTAAAGAGCGAAAAGGCCAATTAGCTGATGCAATTGATCCTAAATCAAAATATCAAACGACTGATTTTGCCAAATTGGAAGGAAAACGGTGCTTAGAATGTACCTACCTCTGTAATAAATGTGTGGATGTTTGTCCTAACCGGGCAAATATGGCTCTAAAATCTGTAACGGGTTTGGCTGATCCTTATCAGATTATTCATATTGATGCGTATTGTAATGAGTGTGGTAACTGTGGTTCTTTCTGTCCTTATCATGGTAAACCTTATTTAGATAAGTTAACGATCTTCTCATTAGAGGAAGATTTTAATAATAGCAAAAATAGTGGTTTTTTCATTAATGGAGAGAATTTAAAACTACGTTTGAAAGAAAAAATCTATGATCTAAAGATCAATGCACAAGGTCAAATCTCTGGCACTCAGCCATCAGGGCTTGATGCTGAAAACACTTTTAAGATGATCTCTGAAGTCATGGTAAATCACCAGCATTTACTAGGCAAAGTCGATTTATAAAACAAAGGATTTTTTAGTCCCATTTTTTATCGAAAGTGGGACTTTAAAAATCTTTTCTAAATAATTATCCTGTTTTTAATTTTTTTTAAACCAGTTACTCTCTTTTTTCCTATTGTTGATAGAGGATCCTGGTTAGTAGTCGATGTTTTACCGAAAAAATAGAAAGGAAAAAGTATGTTGATTCTTAAAAATGCCAACATTTTACAAATCGATCCTCCCCGAATTGAACAGGGTGTGGATATTGTGGTTGAAGGTAATAAGATTAAAGCAGTTGGCAGTAAAATTGCCAGCCAATATCAAGCAGATAAAATCATGGATATGACTGGAAAACTGGTTATGCCAGGTATTGTTTGTAGCCATAATCACTTCTATTCTGGTTTAGCCAGAGGAATTATCGCTCGCATTCCACCTTCACATAATTTTTATGGAATCCTGCAGACCCTCTGGTGGCGCTTAGACCGGGCGATTGATGAAGAAATTCTCTATTATAGTGGTTTAGTCTGCTCTTTAGATGCTATCAAAGGGGGCTGTACTTCTGTGATTGATCACCATGCATCACCAGCTTTTATCAATGGATCTTTAAATGTCTTGAAAAAGGGTTTTGAAAAAGCCGGTTTACGTGGGATTACCTGTTATGAAGTGACTAACCGTAATGGTGGTGCGAAAGAAGAAGATGCAGGAGTGGCAGAGAATATTGATTTTGCTAAAGCTTGTGAGGCAGATAAAAAGCGTAATCCTGGTACCCATTTAGTTGAAGCTATGATTGGCGGCCATGCCCCATTTACCATAACTGATGATGGTTTAAAAAAGATGGGTGATGCTGTTGCTTCAACCGGAAGAGGTGTTCACATTCATGTAGCTGAAGATGCTTTTGATGTGTCCCATTCTCATGGAGTATACAAGAAAAACATTCTTACCCGGTTGGATGATTTTGGCTTGCTTAATGATAAAGCTTTGATTGTTCATGGAGTTCATCTAATCGAAGATGATGTCAATCTGCTTAATGAAAGAAATGCCTTCCTGGCAACCAATGCTCGTAGTAACATGAACAACCAGGTTGGTTATTGTCAATACTTAGGTAATATTAAAAATCTGGTATTAGGTACGGATGGTATTGGCGCCAATATGTTTGAAGAAACCAAGTTTGCTTTCTTTAAACAACGGGAAGCCTTGAGAACCATGTGGGAAAATGACTATGTGAAGTTTCTCTCAAATGGTAACAGGATTTTAGAAAGATATTTTGATGCACCATTTGGTAAGCTGGAACCTGGTTATCAGGCAGATTTAACCATCCTGGATTATCATAGTTCCACTCCGCTGACGAAAGATAATATTGGTGGCCACTTTATCTATGGAATGAATTCTCATGATGTCGAGTCTGTAATAGTGAATGGCAATATAGTCTTAGAAAACCGACAGTTCCCATTTGAAGTTGCATCCATCTATGAAGAAGCACAAAAACATGCCCAACGACTTTGGGATAATATGAATAAAATTGATTAATTATTTAAAGGAGATATACCATGTCAATGAATCAAAAAATATTAGAAAAAGCAAAGGAACACAGAGATTACATTGCACAGGTTCTTTCTGAGCAAGTTAAAATTAAATCCTATAGTGCTCAGGAAGAAGAAGTTTGTAAGAGAATTGTAGAACAATGTAAAGAAGCGGGTGCGGATGAAGTACGGATTGATAATTTAGGAAGCGTTATTGCTAGAGTGGGTAATGGGCCTAAAATTATTGCCTTTGATGCTCATATTGATACTGTAGAAGTCGGTAATATGGACAACTGGGACTTTGATCCTTTTAGCGGAGAGATTAAAGATGGAAAAGTCCATGGCCGTGGTGCTTCTGACCAAAAAGGCGGAGCCGCTAGTATGGTTGGCGCAATCCGCATCTTAAAAGAATTAAACTACAGCGGTGAATATTCTGTTTACTTTACTTTTACTGTAATGGAAGAAGATTGTGATGGAATGTGCTGGAAATATTTGATTGAAGAAGAAGGCTTCAAACCAGATCTGGTTGTTTCTACTGAACCAACTTCTTGCCGTCTCTATCGAGGACACAGAGGAAGAATGGAAATAGAAGCACGAATTAAAGGAATTTCTTCTCATGGATCTGCTCCAGAGCGAGGGGTAAGTGCTGCTTATAAAGCTGCTCGAGCTGTTTTAGCTATGGAAAAATTAAATGAAGACCTGCAGCCGGATGATGAAAATTTTTTAGGTAAAGGGACGATTGTTGTTTCTCAGGTAGATGTAAAAGGCCCATCACAATGTGCTGTTCCTGATTCTGCTTATATTTATCTGGACCGCCGCTTAACCTGGGGTGAAGATGACAAATTAGCCATCAGCCAGGTAAAGAAATATATGGCTGAAGCAATTGGCGAACCAGAAGATAGTATCCAGGTAACTATGCCTAATTATACGAAAAAAGGTTACCGCAACTATGATTATGGTCAGGAACTTTATTTCCCAACCTGGAAAATTCCAGAAGATCATATGTTAGTTCAAGCGGGTGTACAGGCTCACCAAGAGTTGTATGGAAAAAAACCAGTGGTTGATAAATGGACTTTCTCTACAAACTGTGTAGCTACAACTGGCCGGCACAAAATACCTGCTATTGGTTTTGGTCCTGGTGATGAAGCACAAGCTCATGCTCCTAATGAAATCAATAGAGTTGACGACTTAGAAATTTGTGCTGCTTTCTATGCTAATTTAGTGTACGTACTAGAGGGAAAATAATGAAAACTCAATATGTGTGTTCTGAATGTGGAAAAACTTTTGAGATTACTCCCGATTTAATGGTATGTCCGGTTTGTTCTGCTTTGCAAGAACCGGATAAACCTTTACGCGGCATTCTGGAGGTTAGGTTTAAGGGACAGATTAGCCGTGATTTTGAGATAACCGACTTTTTACCGGTGGAAAGAGAATTCTTTCCACCGATTCCGGTCGGAAATACCCCCCTCTGGCAACCAGAAAAACTAAGAAATAAGTTTGGGATGAAAAATCTTTACATTAAAGATGATGCAGTAAATCCAACCGGATCTTTTAAAGATCGTGCTTCTTATCTGGTAGCTGCCTTTGCTCAGAAACACAATATCAGAGATATTGTACTGGCCAGTACTGGTAATGCTGGCTCATCCATGGCTGGTGTTGGTGCTGCTGCTGGTTTAAATATCATTTTATTTTTACCAAAAGCTGCTCCTGTAGCAAAAATGGTGCAGTCTCTCCAGTATGGAGCAACGGTTCACCGGGTAGACGGGAATTATGACTTAGCCTGTCAAAAAGCTATGGAATATGTTAAATCCCATCCTGGTGTCATGAGTCGAAGTACTGCTTATAATCCAATGACTCTGGAAGGAAAAAAAACCGTTTCTTTAGAGATTTTTCAGCAACTGGCTTACCAGCAGCCAGACTATGTTTTTGTTTCTGCAGGTGACGGTTGTATCGTAGGTGGTGTATTAAAAGGGTTTCAGGATTTGCAGGATGCTGGATTAATTAAAAAAATGCCCACTGTTTATGCGGTTCAATCAGATAATAGTTCTGCTATTTACCGGGCAGTAAACAATAATGGTGAATTTACTGTTCCAGTTTCTGCAACCACCATTGCTGATTCTATATCTGTAGATGTACCAGCTAATGGTTATTATGTAGTTAAAAAATTAAAACAACATCAGGGAAAATGTATAACCGTAACTGATGATCAAATAGTTGAAGCTCAGAAAGAGCTGTCTTCAACTGCTGGTCTTTTTGCAGAACCAGCAGCTGCCACTTCCTATGCTGGTTTTAAAAAGGCCAGCAGTGAATTGCCAAAAGATGCTTCTGTAGTCCTTTTAGTAACCGGTAGTGGTTTAAAAGATGTTAATACTGCAATGAAAGGAATTGTTGTTCCTGATTAAAGTTATGTCCTATTGATCCCTTTTTACCATAAAGTAAGGGAATCAGCAGGGTAATTCAAGGGGTTTTGTATGATTTTACTAAAAAACTGTTATTTCATTTCCCCTTCTTCTACTGAAGAGGGTTTGAGAGGCCATGATATTCTTATTGAGGAAAACCGTATTGCCCAAATTGCGAAAAATATTGAAGTGAAAGATCAAAAAGATTTAAGGGTAATCGATGCTTCAGGGTGTGTAGTGATTCCCGGGTTTGTAAATACCCACCATCACTTCTATCAAACTTTGACCAGAAACCTGCCGGCAACACAAAATGTTGAGCTTTTTGACTGGCTGATTTATTTGTATGAGGTTTGGAAATATCTGGATGAAGATGCGATTTATTATTCTTCTATGTTAGCAATGGGAGAATTGCTAAAAACTGGGTGTACGACTTCAACGGATCACCACTATGTTTATCCAAAACATGTAACAGGTGATATTATGGGACTTCAGTTCCAGGCAGCTGAAAAATTAGGGATGCGGTTTTCTCCAACCAGAGGATCGATGTCTCGAAGTAAAAAAGATGGTGGCTTACCACCTGATACTGTTGTTCAGACAGTTGATGAAATCCTGGGTGATTCAGAGAGGGTAATCAATCAATACCATGATTCATCTGAACTTTCCATGCGTAAGATTACCTTAGCGCCATGTTCTCCTTTTTCTGTGGAAAAAGAGATTATGAAGGAGACAGTAAAACTTTCCCGAAAACATAGTGTACGTTTTCATACTCACTTAGCTGAAACTCAGGATGAAAATGATTATTGTGTACAGATTTATAAAAAACGGCCCTTAGCTCTAATGGAAGAATGTGATTTTATTGGTGAAGATGCCTGGTATGCACATGGGATTCACTTTAATGATGATGAGCTGAAAATTTTGAAAGAGACAGGGACCCATATTGCCCACTGTCCTTCTTCTAATATGCGTTTAGGCTCTGGTATCTGTCGGGTAAAAGAAATGATTGAAATGGGCATTAATGTGGCCTTAGCTGTAGATGGATCTGCAAGTAATGATACATCTGATATGCTGGGTGAGGCTCGTAATGCACTCTTACTCCAACGGGTAACTAAAGGTGCTGATGCATTAAAAACCAGAGATGTTTATAAAATTGCCAGTGAAAATGGTGCAAAGTTATTAAACTTTGAGAAAGTTGGAAAAATCAAAGAAGGTTGGGCCGCTGATTTAGCTCTCTTCAATATTAATAAAATTGAATACACAGGAGCTCTTTCTGATCCTTTAGCTGCATTAATTTTCTCAGGCTATAATCATGAAACTCAGTATACCATTGTAAATGGTAAAGTGGCTGTTGATAATGGTCGTCTTGTTGGCTTTGATGAACAAGAACTGGTTAAAAAAGGTAATGAGATCTCAGATCATATGTATCAGAGAGCTCTAAACGAAAAATAGGAATTCAAAAGGGATATACCCTGATTAGAATGTTATATTATTTTATTATTTGGAGGAATAAATGGACAAAATTGGAATTTTAGAATCAATTAAAGATTTAGCAAAACTCAGAACAAAAGATCTATATTTGAACGATTTTTTGCTAACCTGGGAAAAATCAATGGATGAGCTGAAAGCTCATTACTTAGTAGCTGAAATATTACGAGGAATGCGGGAAAATAATCTTTCAACCCGTCTGTTTGACAGTGGTTTAGGTATCTCTCTCTTTCGAGATGCTTCTACCCGAACTAGATTTAGTTATGCTAGTGCTTGTAATCTCTTAGGTATTGAGGAACAAGTTCTGGATGAATCAAAATCTCAAATTTCTCATGGAGAAACTGTTAGAGAAACTGCAAATATGATCTCATTTATGGCTGATGTTATTGGTATCCGTGATGATATGTATATTGGCCGTGGTAATACTTACATGAGAGAGGTTTCTAAATCTGTATTAGAAGGGTATAGAGAAGGGGTATTAGAACAAAGACCGACTCTAGTAAATCTCCAGTGTGATATTGATCACCCAACCCAATCTATGTCAGATGCATTGCACCTGATCAATTATTTCGGCGGTATTGAAAATTTAAAAGGTAAAAAAATTGCCATGACCTGGGCTTATTCACCATCTTATGGTAAACCACTTTCTGTACCACAAGGTATTGTTGGTCTGTTAACCCGATTTGGTGCAGAACTCCACCTGGCACATCCTAAAGGATATGAAATCATGCCGGAGGTTGAAGAAGTCGCTCGACGGAATGCTGCAGAAACAGGTGGAAAATTCACCAAATCTAACAGCATGTCTGATGCTTTTGAAGGTGCACATGTTGTGTATCCAAAAAGCTGGGCTCCTTTTGCTGCTATGGAAAAAAGAACCAAATTGTATGATAAAGGGGATGATGCTGGCATTAAAGCATTGGAAAAAGAACTGTTAGCTCAAAATGCCAATCACAAGGACTGGGAATGTACAGAAGAAATGATGGCCAAAACTCATAATGGCGAAGCACTTTACATGCACTGTCTGCCTGCTGATATTACTGGTGTTTCCTGTAAAGAAGGGGAAGTTGCAGCTTCTGTATTTGAACGCTATCGAATTCCTCAATACAAGGAAGCTAGCTATAAACCATATATTATTGCTGCGATGATTTTTTTAAGTAAAGTAGCAAATCCTGCTGAGAAATTACAGCAAATGGTTGAACGGGGAAATCCAAGAATGTTCTAAAACTTAGGTCCTGTCTTTCTGAGACAGGACGAATAAATATTAATATGGAGAGAAAAAATGATACCAATTATTGATAAAATTGTGAA
>JAKSBL010000610.1 GCA_022361115.1 Spirochaetota bacterium
GTGAACATTAAATGCCTGGCACCAGATACAGAAATATGCGTACAGAAGATAAAAAATTCTACTGAATTTGAACCCTGTTTTTATTCACAGAAAGATGTACGCTGTGATGAATTCGGAAAAGGAACCATGCAGGAAACTTCAACCCGTCAGGTGAGAACTGTTTTTGACGCTGACAGTGCACCATACTCAAATATGGTTATGGGTGAAGTGATTAATTTTCCTGGAAAGTGGTCCAGCTACCCTCCGCATGATCACCCTCAACCAGAAATTTATCATTATCGATTTGATAAACCAGACGGTTTTGGCATCTCCATTCATGAGGAAGATGCATTTATCATTCATCAAAATGACACTATGGCTATATCCCCTCATAAAGTTCACTCACAGGTTTCTGCTCCAGGATATGCCATGTATTATATCTGGCTAATTCCGCATTTAAAAGAAGACCGTTTTGGTGCAAATTCTCGTAACTTTAGAGAAGAACATCATTGGTTATTAGACCCCGATGCAAAAATTTGGCCGGATAACAAGAAATAAGGGAGGCAATATGAAAAACATTCGTTTGACCATGGGACAAGCTCTTGTCAAATTTCTAGATAATCAGTACATAAATTTTGATGGTGAAGTACTAAAATTTGTGGAAGGTGTTTTTGGAATTTTTGGACACGGTTGTGTTGTGGGAATTGGAGAAGCTTTACAAGAAACTAACCACAATCTTACCTTTTATCAGGGACATAATGAACAGGGAATGGCTCATACGGCTATTGCCTATGCTAAACAATCCAATCGAAAGAGAATCATGGCTGTTACTACCTCAATTGGCCCGGGGGCACTCAACATGGTTACTGCTGCTGGATTAGCCACTGTGAACCGGATTCCAGTACTCCTGTTGCCTGGTGATACTTTTGCCTGCCGTCAACCCGATCCAGTCCTCCAGCAAGTGGAACAATCTCATGATTTAACCATTTCTGCAAATGATGCTTTTAAACCAGTTTGTAAATACTGGGATCGGATCAGTCGGCCGGAACAACTGATGAGTGCTGCTGTGAATGCTATGCGGGTTCTTACTGATCCAGCTGAAACCGGGGCAGTATGCCTGGCACTTCCACAGGATGTTCAGGGAGAAGCCTATGATTATCCGGAATATTTCTTTGAAAAAAGAATTCATACCATTAAACGTCAGGAATTATCATCAACTGAATTGGAAGAAGCTGTTTCCATTATTAAGCAAAGCAAGAAGCCTTTGGTAATCTGTGGCGGGGGTGTGAGGTATTCTGAAGCTGGTAAAGAATTAGCTGACTTTTGTAATCAATTTAATATTCCTTTTGGTGAAACACAGGCAGGAAAGAGCTCCCTTACCTGGGATCACCCCATGAACCTGGGAGGTATTGGAGTCACCGGAACCTTAGCTGCTAATAAAATTGCTCATGATGCAGATTTAGTCATTGGAATTGGTACCCGCTTTTCAGATTTTACAACTGCATCAAAATGGAATTTTAAAAATCCAGATGTCCGTTTTATGACCATAAATCTGAACAAATTTGATGCTTATAAAATGAATGCAACTCCATTTTTAGCTGATGCCAAAGCAGGAATTGCAGCCCTGACCAATACACTAAAAACTCTAGGTTATCAGAGTTGTTATCAAAAAGAGATTGAAGAAGCACGCACCGAATGGGCCTCAGAAGTAGATAAACTTTATCAAACAGATGAGCAGGAAGGTTTTTCACAAACTAGAGCATTGGGATTACTCAATGAAGAATTGATGGCCCAAGATGCTGTTGTTGTCGGTGCATCTGGCAGCTTACCTGGTGATTTACAACGGGTATGGCGGCCGCGAAGTATTGACAGCTATCATATGGAATATGGTTTTTCCTGCATGGGTTATGAAGTGTGTGGTACTTTAGGGGCAAAAATCGCTGAACCAGATAAAGATGTTTACTGTATGGTTGGCGATGGCAGCTATATCATGCTCCATTCTGAACTCTTTACCAGTATCCAGGAAGGAATAAAAATCAATATTCTACTCTTTGACAATCATGGTTTTCAGTGTATTGACAATCTACAGGGTGATCAGGGAATTCCTCACTTTGGGTGTGAATTCCGTTTTCGAAATCCTCAAACCAAACAATTAGATGGCAATTACATCCCTGTTGATTTTGCAGCCAATGCCCGCAGTTACGGATGTCAGGCCTGGACTGTCCATAATCCTGAGGAACTGAAAAAAGCCATGGCAGAAGCCCAGAAAAGCCCTGTTTCAACTTTGATTGATATCAAGGTTTTACCCAAATCCATGACTGACGGATACTCCAGCTGGTGGAGAGTAGGAACTCCTGAAGTCTCACAAAAGAGCCAGGTAACAGAAGCATGTAAAGACATGAAAAAAAACATAGCAAAAACTTTCCCTTACTAAAGGGAAACCCAAGGGGAATGGATTAAATATTAATAATTAAACCACGAAGGATAAGAACAGAGTGGATACTCTCTCCACAGGTTTTTTAGTAACATTCGCTCTTATAAAAAGGAGAATAAAATGAATAAAGACAAAATTAAACTTGCCATTGCACCAATCGCCTGGACCAATGATGATTTACCTGATCTGGGTGGAGAAAACACATTTGAACAATGTATCAGTGAAATGGCATTAGCCGGCTTTACAGGTAGTGAAGTTGGTAATAAATATCCAAAAGATCCGGTGATATTAAACAAAGCACTGGATTTAAGAGGAATATCCATCTGTAATCAGTGGTTTAGTTCTTTCTTAACCACCAAAGACCTGGATGAAGTCAAAAAAGATTTTAACCAGCAGCTGGATTTTTTACAAGCCATGGGTGCCAGCATTATTGGCCCTGCCGAACAGGGCAATAGTATCCAGGGCAAAGACCTGCCAGTTTTCACTGAAAAACCTGTCTTTACTGAAGAGGAATGGAAAAAAGTGACAACGGGCCTAAATGCTCTGGGAAAAAGTGCCAAAGAAAGAGGATTTAAACTCTGTTATCATCATCATATGGGGACTGGGTGCCAGACACTGGCAGAAACAGACCGTCTGATGGCTGAAACAAATCCTGAGTATGTTCATTTACTCTTTGATTCTGGCCACTTTGCCTTTTCTGGGGAAGACCCGGTCAAAGCTTTAGAAAAACATGCTGGCCGAGTTGCCCATGTTCACCTAAAGGATGTTCGTCCGGATGTAGTGGAAAAAGTAAAATCAGAAAAAATGAGTTTTCTACAAGCAGTGAGGGCTGGTGCTTTTACTGTTCCAGGAGACGGTAATATCGATTTTCCAGCAATTTTTAAAATACTGGATGGTATTAACTATCAAGGCTGGATGGTTGTGGAAGCAGAACAAGATCCAGCTCAGGCCAATCCCTTTGAGTATGCTTTAAAAGCAAGAGAATATATCAGAAAACATACCGGAATCTAGGAGAAAATATGAAAAAATTTAAAATTGGTGTGATTGGAGCAGGTCGAATTGGTAAAATCCATGCTGAAAATGTGGTTTATCAAATACCAGAAGGTGAGGTCATTGCTGTAGCAGATACTATGCTCACTGATCAAGTAAAAAACTGGGCCACTAGTTTAGGTATTCAGCAGGTGACCAGTAATTATAAAGAAGTATTAGCAAATAAAGAAATTGATGCAGTTTTAATCTGTTCTTCTACAGATACGCATGCTCAATTTTCCATTGAAGCAGCTCGGGCAGGAAAACATATTTTCTGTGAAAAACCAGTTGATCAGGACTTAAGACGAATTGAAGAGGTAATTTCAGAAGTAAAAAAGGCGGGTGTATATTTCCAGGTTGGCTTTAACCGCCGCTTTGATCATAATTTTCAAGCAGTAAAAAATGCCATTTTGGATAATAAAATTGGCCAGCCCCATTTAATCAAAATTACTTCCCGGGACCCGGAACCGCCACCTGTTGAGTATATTAAAGTTTCCGGAGGACTTTTTCTGGACATGACTATTCACGATTTTGATATGGCTAGATTTTTATCTGGCAGTGAAGTTGAAGAGGTCTATGCCACTGGTGCTGCATTGGTGGACCCAGCAATCGGTCAGGCTGGCGACATCGATACTGCCCTGATTACATTAAAATTTAAGAACCAGGCAATGGGGGTAATAGACAATAGCCGGAAAGCAGCCTATGGATACGATCAACGAGTGGAAGTCTTTGGTTCTGCAGGAGCCATCGAGGTCAGTAATGATCTCCCCTCAACAGCCAAAATCAGCACTGCTCAGGGTGTAACAGGGGAAAAACCGCTCTACTTCTTTTTGGAACGCTACATGCAATCTTTTCAAACCGAAATGATTGACTTTTTTGAAGTCCTGAAAAACAACCAAAAAGAGAGTGTTGATTATACTGCAGGATTGGAATCTGTTCGGATTGCTTTGGCAGCAAAAAAATCATTACAGGAAAATCGGCCAGTTAAATTGGCTGAAATACAATAAAATATTTCACCCAAGTTCATGGTGGATCAATCATTCATTTAAAGAATTAGAAATGATAATTAGGAGGAATAAAATGATTAAAGTTGGAGTTGCAGGATATGGTGTCATCGGTCAGCGTTTAGCTGATGGTGTCGCTCAACAAAAAGACATGGAACTAGTGGGAGTTGCTGATGTAGCCCCTACCCTATCAGTAAAAGCTTTGAAAGAAAAAGGTATGCCTTACCAGCTCTATACAGCTATGCCTGAAAAGAAAAACCTATTAACAGATGCAGGAATACCAGTTAGTGGAACTATGGAAGAACTGGTTGATAAAGTTGATATTATGCTAGATGCGACTAATGCTGGTATAGGAGCTAAAAATAAAGAATTGTATCAAAAAATGAATAAAAATGCTGTTTTTCAAGGTGGCGAAAAAAATAATGTAGCTGATGTATTCTTTCATGGCTATGCTAACTTTGAAAAAGGAGTTGGCAAACAGTTTTTAAAACTTACTTCTTGTAATACAACTGGCTTGATTCGTACGATCGATGCTATTGACCGGGAAGTGGGAGTCGAAAAAGTAGCCATTACGATTATTCGTCGAGTAGCAGATCCCGGTGATTATCATCGTGGTTTAACCAATGCGCTTGAAGTTGCAAAAGCACCAAACCACCAGGCAGAAGACCTGATGACGATTATGCCTCATGTAGATGCAACTGGCATCTTGGTTCATACTCCAGTTACTCATGGTCATATCATTGTCCCCATGATTTCAACTAAAAAGAGTATTGATAAAAAAGATTTACTAGAAATAATTAGCAAACACCCCAGAATTATGACTGTTCGATTGGAAGATGGTTTTTTAGGCAATGCTTCCCTCTTCCGTTATGCAAGAGATTTAGGTAATCCTCGTGGTGATATGTATGAAGTTGCTCTCTGGGATGAAACCATTGTGAAATCCGGAGATGACATCATGTTTGCCATCAATATTCCTCAAGAAGCGGTAGTGATTCCAGAAACCATGGATGCAATCCGAGCCTCAATGAAAATGCAGACTACCAGAGAAGAAGGAACAGCAGAAACGAATAAATATCTGGGATTAAAAGCATGAGTAATAAGTTAGGCATCAAGCCAATAGATTATTATGATTATCAGGGAAAAAACGTTCTGCTCAGGGTAGATATTAATTCTCCTATTGATCCGGCAACTAAAAAAATTGTCAATGAAAACCGGATTAATAAAAGTATTCCCACCATCCAGTACTTACTAGATGCTGGTGCTAAAGTTGCGATTATTGCTCATCAGGGAGATACTCTTGATTATCAAAATCTCATCCCCTTAACAGAGCATGCTGAAAAACTTTCTGAAAAACTGAATTGTAGAATAGATTATATTGATGATGTTTGCGGCCCAGCAGCCTGTGAAAAGGTAAAAAATTTAAAAGTTGGTGAAGCCGTTATTTTAGGTAATCTCCGTTATTTAACTGAGGAAATTTCCACCTTTGAAGAAGTGGTTCCTTTAAAAGCAGAAGAAATGCTTTCTACCTATTTAGTGAGAAACCTTGCTCCTTTAATGAACTATTATATAAATGATGCCTTTGCAGCTGCTCACCGGAATGCCCCTTCAATGGTGGCATTCCAACAGCTGCTCCCCTCTGCAGCTGGACCTTTGTTTTTTAATGAAGTAACAGCACTCTCCAAAGTCATGGAAACACCCGACCGGCCAGCTGTGTTTGTATTAGGCGGAGCAAAAATATCTGATGCTTTTGGAATGATGAAACAGGTTCTTTCTACAGGTAAAGCAGATAAAATCTTAGCCTGTGGAGTGACCGGAGAAGTGATGCTCATGGCCAAGGGGACTGACCTGGGGTCAGTTAAAACAAAATGGATCAAAGAACGGGGACTGGAAAAATTCTTACAACCATCAAAAGAATACTTAAGAGACTATCCTGAAAAAATAATTTTACCAGAAGATTTTGCTTATGAAGCACAAGGACAGCGTTGTGAAATCAATATAAACCAATTACCAGTTGATCAAATGTATATGGATATCGGAGAAGCCACTATTAGTAAATACCAGGCTATTATAGCTGATGCAGGTACCATATTTGTTAATGGCCCGGCAGGAGCATTTGAAAATCCCCTTTTTGAAAAAGGGACAAAAGATATCTGGACTGCAATTGCTAGTGCAAAAGGGTATTCAGTAGTTGGCGGCGGCGATAGTGTTAGTGCAGCTCAAAAATTCTGTCAAACCCAAGACTTTGGCTACATCTGTACAGCAGGTGGTGCTATGGTTCGATTTTTATCAGGAGTAAAGTTACCCTTAATTGAAGCTATGAAGAAAGCAAAATAATATTGGTTGTTTGTTGTATCTTGTTTTTAATTATAAAATTGATAATGCAAAAGATAAATAGATTGGCAGCCATTTATAGATTAATGCTAAAGTGAGAAATGATGAAAATACTACCACTATCAATAAGAAGGAAAAGATATGCAAATCAAGATTCCTTATGGTAAAGATTACTTAATAATCGACGTTCCTGAACATAATGTTTCAGCTATTATTGAACCCAATGATGTGCCCATTTCTCCATTACCAGAATTAATGGAACAAGCTTTAACCCAGCCTGACCATTCTCCTTCTTTTCTTGATTTTATTAATGGTGATGGAGAAATTTTATTTATTGTTAATGATGGCTCACGCCCTACTCCCACAGCAAAAGTGTTAAAAGAGATATATCCTATAATTAAAGATAAGAATATCCGTTTTATCATAGCAACTGGAGTTCATAGAGCACCAACTCCTGAAGAATATTCCTATATTTTTGGTGATTTATATGAAGAATGGAAAAGTA
>JAKSBL010000153.1 GCA_022361115.1 Spirochaetota bacterium
CATAAAAATTAATGATAAAATATATTCAAGAATAAACTTTAGCATATTTAAACAGCTTATTGAAGAGATCCGAGCAAGAGAAAAGGTACTCCATGACTAAAAAGTCAAAAAAAGAGAATATTATTATCTGTTCTAACTCCGGTTGTTTTAGTTCTGGAGGAGTTGAAGTTTTTATTGCCTTTTTAGACCAGATTTTTAATGATCCTGATTTATGCAGCCAATATGAAGTCAAAAAAGGGGGTTGTCACGGCTTTTGTGAAGTCGGCCCTACAGCCATTATTGGGAATGATAAAATTTTCTACATTCAACTGACTCCGGAAAAAGTGGAAACCATTGTAGAAAAACACTTAAAAAAAGGAGAGGTTGTTGAAAAATATCTGTATTATGATGTTATCAATCAGAAAAAAGTATACTCTTATGATAATATTCCTTTCATTAAACACCAGCAACGTCTCATTTTAAAAGATAGCCCTTTTATTGACCCTGAAAGCTTTTCAGATTATCAGAGCTCGGGTGGTTTTACTGCTTTAAACAAAATCTTAAAAGAAACGGATACAAAATCCATTTGTCAGACTATTTTGGACTCTGGATTAAGAGGAAGAGGCGGCGGAGGTTATTATACTGGTGAAAAATGGCTGAAATTCAGTGAACAAATCTCTCAACCAAAGTACATTATCTGTAATGGTGATGAAGGAGATCCTGGAACTTTTATGGACCGCTCACTTTTGGAAGG
Organism: Spirochaetota bacterium; assembly: GCA_022361115.1. GTDB lineage: Bacteria > Spirochaetota > GWE2-31-10 > GWE2-31-10 > GWE2-31-10 > JAKSBL01. The sequence continues at coordinate 734 of JAKSBL010000153.1, forward strand.
AGATCCTTTTCGAGTGCTGGAAGGCATGATCATCGCTGGTTATGCCACCATGGCTACTAATGGTATTATTTATTTAAGAAAAGAATACAGTCTTGCCATACAACGATTAAACTTAGCCCTGGAAAAATGTTACCAGCAGAAAATTCTTGGCCAGTCGGTTTTTAACTCTCCCTTTTCTTTTGATATAAAACTGGAAATTGGACATGGTGCTTATATTTGTGGCGAAGAAACTGCCCTGTTAGCTTCAATTGAATCTCAAAGAGGCAATCCTCGAGTCAAACCTCCCTTTCCTCTGGAAAAAGGTTTGTTTAATAGCCCAACATTGATTAATAATGTAGAAACCTTTGCCAATATTGTTGATATTATTACCCAGGGCTGTGAAGTTTATTCAGCAATAGGAACAGAAGAATCAAAAGGGACAAAAATATTTACCTTGTCTGGAAATATTAAGAATAGTGGCTTAGTTGAAGTTCCATTAGGAGTCAATTTTCAACATATCATTGAAACCATTGGCGGCGGTTACCAAGGGAGAACTCAATTAAAAGCTATTCAGATTGGTGGAGCCAGTGGTTCAATCCTTCCGGCTGAGTTCATTACGGAAGAAGTTTCTTATGAAAACCTGATAAAGATAGGAACTTCAATGGGAGCCGGCGGAATTGTAATACTGGACAATGATACCTGTATGGTGGAAATTGCCCGTTACTATACTGCTTTTGCACAGGAAGAATCCTGTGGTTTTTGTGTTCCCTGTAGGGAAGGGACACAAAAAATCATTGGTATCCTAGATCGTATCATTCGAGGAAAAGGGTTGGATTATGATATTGTCAAAATTAAAACGATTGCACAGGTAATGTATGAAACTTCCATGTGTGGTTTAGGAAAAGAAGCAATCAATCCAGTAATGAGTTTAATAAAATATTTTGAAAATGAGCTTAAAGAACACATCTTTCAGAAAAAGTGCCGAGCTGGTGTATGTGCTCGACTTGTCAGATATTATATTCTGGAAAAAAAATGTATTGGCTGTGGAGCCTGTAAACTTCGTTGTCCGGTTGATGCAATCAGTGGGATAAAAAATCAAAAACATGCAATAGATGGAAGTCTTTGTATAAAATGTGGGCAATGCTATAAAATTTGTCCAGTACAGGCAATTGAAAGAGGATAATCTTGGAAAAAGAAATTATATTCTGTCAAATTGATGGAAAAGATAGTTTTGTAGAAAAAGGGGTCACCATATTTGAAGCAGCTCGCGAAGTAGGTATTGATATACCTGCTCTCTGTTATCATCCTCAGCTATCGATTTCCGGGTCCTGCCGAGTTTGTGTAGTTGAAGTTATTGGGGAAGAAATCCTTTATCCCGCTTGTTCTACTCCAGTTAAAAACGGCATGCAAATCCTGACTAACTCTGAACGAGTTATTAATGCCCGTAAAATAGTCATTGAAATGATTTTAAGTGAACATCTGGCAGATTGTCTGACTTGTGATGCTTCAGGCGAATGTCTTTTAGAAAAATATGCCTATGATTATGGAGCTACCGGTACTTTCTTTAAAAAACAAAAATTTAACCAGGACAAGCATCAGCTGGATGATACCAGCCCCTTTTTTGTCCTGGAAAGAACCAAGTGTATTCTCTGTGGTAAATGTATTCGAGCCTGCAATGAATGGGTTCATGCCGGAGCTTTGTCTTTTATTGCAAAGGGAAATCAATTACAGATATCTACCCTCTACAATAAGGGTTTTGTGGAAAACAAAGAGTGTATTTCCTGTGGTAATTGTATCAATGTGTGTCCTGTTGGTGCTTTAGTTGAAAAAGATGCTATCCGGGCAGGGCGGGTTCCAGAGATTGAGAAAATCCATACGATTTGTCCTTATTGTGGTGTTGGTTGTGGAATCATTGTCTATAAAAAAGATAATAAAATCATAAAAGTAAGAGGCGATGATCAATCTCCTGTATCAGCCGGCCGACTGTGTATTAAAGGCAAATTTGGTATGGATTTTGTCAATTCTCCAGAACGATTAACCAGGCCCTTGATTAAAGATGAAAATGGAGAGTTTCAGGAAGCTGATTTAATTGATGTATTGATTTTAATTAAGCAAAAAATAGATGAAACCTTGAGCACTAATGGCGGCAGAGCTGGTTTAGCTAGTGCAAGATGTACAAATGAGGAAAATTACATCTTTCAAAAATTTGTTAGAACCGTACTGCAAACTGATAATGTTGATCACTGTGCAAGAATTTGTCATTCTCCATCAGTAGCAGGTTTATCTGCCACCCTGGGTTCCGGAGCTATGACCAATCCTATTGAAGACATTGATCAAGTAGACTGTTTCTTTATTATTGGCAGCAATATGACCTCAACCCATCCCGTCTTGTCCTGGAAAGTGATTAATAGAATCAAACAAGGGGCGATTCTCATACTCATAGATCCTCGTAAAAGCCCTTTGGCCAAATATGCAACCATTCATCTGCAAATCAATCCAGGTAGTGATATAGCTTTAATTTATAGTTTAATTAAACTCATCCAGGAAGAGTATCTCGTTGATCAGGATTTTTTAGAGCACCGGTGTGAAAATGTTGAAGAGTTTTTTGCAGAGCTGGATAAATTGGATATAAATGAACTGATTAAACAAACTGGATTAGAAGAAGAAGATATTCGTTTAGCCGCCCGCCTGTATGCAATAAGCGGAAGTTCCAGCATTTATTATACTATGGGCATTACCCAGCATGTTTTTGGAACGGGAAATGTTATGGCTCTAGCCAATTTAGCCTTAGTTACAGGAAAAGTTGGCCAGGGTTATACTGGGGTCAATCCATTAAGGGGACAGAATAATGTGCAGGGAGCTTGTGATATGGGTGCTCTCACAGGAGTCTTGCCAGGATATAAAAAAATCGAAAACCCTGAAGATCGGCAGCATTTTGAAAAAGCCTGGTCCAGTAAACTTCCAGAACAAAAGGGACTAACTCTAACAGAAATTATGAGCCAGGCAAAAGAAGGAAAAATTAATTTCCTTTATATTATGGGAGAAAACCCAGTACTTTCAGAACCAGATTCGGTTTCTGTGCGAAAAGCTCTAGAAAAGGTCGATTTTTTAATTGTTCAGGATATTTTTCTAACAGAAACAGCTCAATATGCTGATGTTATTTTACCTGCTGCCAGTTTTGCAGAAAAAAACGGAACCTTTACTAATACAGAGCGAAGAATTCAACGGGTAAGAAAAGTGATTGATTCACCAGGTGAAAATGTATTGCCCGATTGGGAATTCATTCAAAAGATAGCAGAGTTAATGGGGTATGACTGGTACTATCAATCCTGGAAAGATATTTTTAATGAGATTACATCAAATGTGGAAATCTACAAACATCTTAAGCCGACAAAACTGGATCAAACTGATTCATTCTGGCCAGCAGATCTTTTAGGTCAACCGCTTAAACGGCTACATCAAGACCGGTTTACCAGAGGAAAAGGAAAACTCATTTTTCATCCTGTTCCTCACCCTTACTCTATTACCAAAGAATTTCCTTTCTTACTTATTATTGGGCGATTATATGAACAATATCACACAGGAACCATGACTCGTAAAACAAAAGGAATTAATCAA
>JAKSBL010000449.1 GCA_022361115.1 Spirochaetota bacterium
ATCTGAAAATTTTCCTATTTTAATTATTATTTAATAAATTATTACAATTAGATTTGAATTTATCAAAATGTTTACTATAAGATTTTTATAACTAGATAAATAAAGCCCTGCTTAAAAAAGCAAAGCTTTATATTTAGCACAATTCTAACAGCCAGCCTCATCACTCTCAATCCTCGCCTGCCAATCATTCATCCATTTCACCCGGATGAGAACCACTAAATATATTTTTCATCAAACTTCTGACCTAATCACTGTTTTTTAAGTAAAAATTAATGATTTTTGTAAAAATAAATCTGCCATCCAAAAAAAGAAAACCAGCCTGCCAGAAAATGTTTACCCTCAGAGTGGTCAGGCAATATCTCATTGTAAAAGGGAAACCCACCAGTGTATTCAGGTAAGGTCTCATGGTAAAACGGAAACCTGTCAGCGTATTAGGGTAAAGTCTCATTGTAAAAAAGAATCCGGTCAGCGCATTAAGTTAAAGTTTCAGTGTAAAGCGGGAACCTGTCAACGCATTAAGGAAAGACCTCATTGTAAAACTGCAATCTATCAGCGTATTCAGCTAAAGTCTCAGTGTAAAGCAGAAACCTGTCAAGGTAAAAAGGCAGCAGCTCAGAGTAAAAAGGATATCAATTTTTTCAGTTGGTTTTCAGGCCTTCTACAAAAACTGTGTGAAACCGGTTGTTAATCGCTTTTACAACTCCCTTAGAAATTTTATTTTTTATCGATAATATTATATCGATAAAAAATTATCTAATAAAGTGTTGACAAATCTGGAAAATGATGTATATTATCGATAAATATTTATCGATTGATATATTGCCAGGATACAATCATAATTATTGACAGCAAATAATTTTCTGTTTAAAAGGAGGATTCATGCCGGATTCTCATGATATTAAATCCATCTCTATACCAACTATCAGAAGACTTCCTGTATATCACCATTATCTGGAAAAGCTTAAAAAAACAGGAGTAACCACAGTCTCAGCTACAACCATTGCCCGTGCTTTGCAGCAGCAGCCAATACAGGTTCGTAAAGATTTAGCTATTACCGGGATTATTGGCAAACCAAAAGTTGGTTTTGATATTGATGAACTGCTGGATGCAATAAAAGAAGTGCTGGGCTGGAAAAATAATACCGATCTGATTCTCATTGGCTGCGGAAATTTAGGAACAGCATTGATTGGCTATAGCGGATTTAAAAAATATGGAATCAACATAGTAGCAGCATTTGACAATGACCGCCGCAAAATTGGCAGAAAAATTCAGGATGTCCCGGTTTTGCACATCGATAAGATGAAAGAGTTATGTCAGAGGCTGCATATAGAAATTGGCATTCTCACTGTTTCTGTGACTCAGGCCCAACAAGTGGCAGATTTAATGGTAGATGCTGGTATCCTGGCAATTTGGAATTTTGTAGCTGCTGCCCTCAAAGTACCTGAGGGTGTTGCAGTCCAGCAGCATGATATGGCTGCATCCCTGGCAATATTATTAAACAAATATGATCAATTAAAATAATTTTGGAGGTATTATGCCCATTCAATTACTTAACAAATTTGATAAAGTCTTTCATATTCTTGAAAATCATCAACAGGATAAAAAAAAATTAATTCCGATTTTACAGGCAGTTCAGGAAGAATATCAGTATCTTCCCAAAGAGGTGCTCAGGTACATTGCTACTGCTTTGGATATTTCTCCGGCAAAAATTTTTGGAGTAGCATCTTTTTATGCCCATTTTTCCTTAAAACCAAAAGGTAAGTATGTCATTAAGCTTTGTGACGGAACAGCTTGTCATGTTAAAAATTCTCATGGCATTTTAGAAGCATTATATGATCATCTTGGATTAAATGAAGAGAATAACACAACAAAAGATATGCTCTTTACTGTAGAAACGGTTTCCTGTTTAGGTGCATGCGGTATTGCTCCTGTAATGCTGATTAATGAAAATGTATTTGGACAAATCAGTCCTCAACAGGCAATCAGTGAAGTGAATAAGATTTTAACCAATGAAAAGGAGGGGTTAAAATAATGGTTGTTGCAAATAAAGATTTAAATGAAATAAAAAAAGATTATGAAAATCTGCTCCGTCCGATCCAAAAAAGATTAATTGTCTGTGCCGGAACAGGGTGTGTTTCAAATGGATCATTAAAAGTGCTGGATCAGCTCGTTAAAGAGATCGAGTCCAGAGAACTGGATGTGTTGGTAAAACTTGAAAAATGTACCTGCCGTGATGAGCTGATTCATATTTCAAAAAGCGGGTGCCAGGGATTTTGTCAAATGGGTCCGCTGGTCACGGTTTTACCAGATAATATTTTATACAATAAAGTTAAACCAGAGGATGTTCCGGAAATTGTTGAACAAACCATTATGAAAGATCAGCTGGTAGAGAGATTGTTATATGAAAAAGCAGATACAAAAGAACGGTGCGCTGGTTTTAAATCAATTCCTTTTTATACAAGACAGCAAAGAACCATCCTGAAGGAGTGTGGATTTATCGATCCTGAGGATATCCGGGAGTATATTTATTTTAAAGGTTATGAAGCAGCTAAAATGGCTTATTGTCAGTTTTCTGCAAAAGAGATTTGTCAGCAAATCTTAGAGTCTGGTTTACGCGGCCGAGGGGGCGGCGGTTTTCCAACCGGAAAAAAATGGGAACTTACCAGGATTCAGAAGAGTGAAAAGAAATATATTATCTGTAATGGCGATGAAGGAGACCCTGGTGCTTTTATGGACCGAAGTGTAATGGAAGGGAATCCCCATGCGGTTATTGAAGGAATGATGATAGCCGCCCGGGCCATTGGGGCGGACGAGGGCTATATTTATGTGCGGGCAGAATATCCATTAGCTGTTGAGCGGATGAATAAGGCTGTCCAGCAGGCAGAATTTCTTGGATTATTAGGTGATCGGCTTTTTGGAACCGAACAGGGTTTTAAGCTGCATGTTATGGAAGGAGCAGGTGCTTTTGTCTGTGGTGAGGAAACAGCATTAATTTCTTCTATTGAAGGAAATCGAGGGATGCCGAAACCAAAACCCCCTTTTCCTGCTGTTAAAGGGCTTTATAACCAGCCAACAGTCATAAATAATGTTGAAACACTAGCTAGTATTCCTTTAATCATACGGGAGGGGGTTAGCCAGTTTAAAAAGATTGGTACGCCTAATTCTCCAGGTACCAAAACTTTTGCTCTTACCGGTCATGTAGCAAATACTGGTCTTATTGAAGTTCCCTTTGGCACAACATTAGGTGAGATTTTATACAACATTGGCGGGGGAATAACCAATAATAAAGGAGATTTAGATCCCCAAGGTTTTAAAGCGGTTCAGATAGGCGGCCCTTCTGGGGGATGTTTAGTTGAAGAACATCTGAACCTCCCGCTGGATTTTGATTCCTTACAAAAAGTCGGAGCCATGGTAGGATCAGGCGGGTTAGTTGCAATGAATAATAAAACCTGTATGGTTCAGATAGCCCGGTTTTTTATGCAGTTTACTCAAAATGAATCCTGTGGCAAGTGTATCCTTTGCCGGGAGGGCACCAAGCAGTTATTAGCCCTTTTAGATGATGTGATTGAGGGCAGAGGTACGGAAGAAACTCTGGTATTAATGGAAAAACTTGCCTTGTCCGTTAAAAAAGCTTCACTTTGCGGATTAGGCAAAACTGCTCCTAATCCTGTTCTTTCAACATTAAAATATTTTGAGGCAGAATATAAAGCCCATGTAATAGATAAAAAATGTCCGACTGGTCAATGTAAAGCTTTGGCACCCCCTCTGATCATAGCAGAGAAGTGTAAAGGCTGTAGTCTTTGTGCTAAAAAATGCCCGGTAGAAGCAATAAGTGGTGAGCTCAAAAAGCCATTTGTCATTGATGAGGATAAGTGTATAAAATGCGGTGCCTGTGCAGAAGCATGTAAATTCCAGGCAATTGAAGGAGTGAACTCATGAAGAATTCAGCAAACAAAGATCAATATATTATAATTGATGAAAAGAAAGTTAAAATTGAAAACGAAAGAAACTTACTAGAATTAATTCGTAAAGTTAATATTGATATTCCTACCTTTTGTTATCACTCTGATTTGAGTATTTATGGTGCCTGCCGTCTTTGTATTGTTGAAATCGCAGGAAGAGGGATACTCGGAGCCTGTTCTACCCAACCGGAACCAGGAATGGTGGTTAAAACCAATACCAAAGAGCTCAGGGAAATTCGGAAAATGACTATTGAATTACTCTTAGTCAGTGATGGACATAACTGCCCAACCTGCCCGAAAAGCGGGACTTGTAAATTACAGGATTTAGCAAAGAGATTTGGCATCACTGAAATCCGTTTTCATCAGACTGGAAAAAGTTATGAACTAGATCATTCTTCCCAATCCTTAACCAGAGATCCTAATAAATGTATTCTCTGTGGGGATTGTGTCCGTTATTGTGATGAGATTCAAGGAGTTGGAGCGATTGATTTTGCTTACCGTGGTGCAGATGCCCGGGTTTTTCCTGCTTTTGGCGAAGGAATTGGAACCGTTGAATGTATCAATTGTGGCCAGTGTGCCCGGATTTGTCCCACTGGAGCTATTACTCCTAAAATAAATGTGGACCAGGTCTGGAATGATATCTATGATGAGGAAAAAGTAGTGGTTGCTCAGATTGCACCAGCAGTCCGGGTCTCAATTGGAGAAGTCTTTGGAACAACATCAGACCAGGAGACAACAGGAAAAATTGTTGCAGCTTTGAAATCCCTGGGCATCGATAAGGTATATGATACTTCCTTTACAGCTGATTTAACCATTGTGGAAGAAGTTACTGAGTTTATCAATCGGAAAATGAGTGGCGAAAAATTACCCCAATTTACTTCCTGTTGTCCAGGTTGGATTAAATATACAGAACAGTACTACCCTGATCTATTAAACAATTTGTCTTCCTGTAAATCACCTCAGCAAATGTTTGGTTCGATTGCCAAAACCTATCTGCCTGAGATATTAGGGGTAAAACGGGAAAATCTGATCGTTGTTTCTATTATGCCTTGTACAGCAAAAAAATTTGAAGCAAAACGGGCTGAGTTTTTTCAAAACAGTATTGCCGATGTGGATCATGTTATTTCTACCCAGGAACTCACTCAAATGATTAATGAAGCAGGGATTAATTTTAAATCTATTAAACCAGAGTCCTTTGATATGCCTTTGGGATTTAAAACCGGTGCTGGCATTATTTTTGCTAATTCTGGTGGTGTTATGGAAGCCGCCCTGCGTTATGCTTCTGAAAAAATTACAGGAAACCAGTTAGAAAATGTGGATTTTTACCAGGTCAGAGGAGAAGAAGGAATTCGCTCTGCTTCCTATCAGTTAAATGATTTAGAAATCAATGTAGCGGTTGTGCATGGATTAGCTAATGCTAAAAAAATATGTGAAGAGGTTAGAAGAGGAGATAGTCAGTATGATTTGATCGAAGTCATGTCTTGTCCTGGCGGCTGTATTGGAGGTGCGGGTCAGCCGGTAACCACCAATCATGAGGTTTTCCATAAGAGAACCAAAAATATTTATAAACTGGATAAAACAATGCAGTTACATAAATCTCAAGAAAATCCCTATATTCACTCCCTGTATAAAGATTACCTGGGAACAATAGGCGGTGATAAAGCACATGAACTTCTGCATACAAAATATTCTCCCAGAAAAAGAATTCGAAATGACGGTATTTCATTGATCAATGGTCAGGGAGAGGAAAAAATAAGAATTAAAGTTTGTGTATGTCAGGATTGTTTTAAAAGAGGGGCAAAAGAGTTATTAACCGAGCTTATTAATTATATCGAACAAAATAAACTAACTGATTATGTTGATGTCAGAGCTGTCTTTTCCTATGAAAAATGTGATGACAGTCCAACGGTTATAATTGGTCAAAAAATGATACCCAAATGTACTTTAAAACAGGCTTTAGATTGTATTGAAGTTGAAAAACTGGAGATAAAAGATCTGTCTGCTATTGCAGCAGGTTAATGCTGGAGATATCACTTGATGAATAAACATAGAATCGAAATCTGTTTAGGCAGTTCTTGTTTTATCAGAGGCAATAATCAATTTTTGACAGTGATTAAAGACTTTATGGAAAGAACAGGAATACAAAAACAAGTTGAGGTAATTGGCCGCTTATGTGAAGGGAACTGTAAAAAGGGGCCGGTTATTTTGATAGACGGACAATCTTATCAAAATCTTCAACTGGATTCCTTAGAGAAATTACTAATAGACCTTAAAGAACGGATTAAAGAGAAGACATGAGCCTCATCATCTATACAGAAAATACTGAATGTCAGGATTGTTATAAATGTGTCAGAGAATGTCCTGTAAAAGCTATTAAAATTGAAAATCATCATGCTCATGTGATGGAGCAGGATTGTATTCTTTGTGGTCATTGTATTGATGTTTGTCCAGTGGGAGCTAAGAAAATTCAGTCTGATTTGCCTGATGTAAAAAAAAGGATCCAGGCTGGCCATAAGGTCATTGCCAGCCTGGCTCCCTCCTATATTAGTGAATACTCTGGGATTCAAGCCGCACAAGTAATTGAAGGCTTAAAAAAGCTGGGATTTTTTGCAGTGTCTGAAACTGCCCTGGGAGCTGAAGAGGTATCTGCTGCCCTTTCTCATGTTATACCTCAGGAAAAACAGAAAATATTAATTTCCTCAGCTTGTCCGACTGTTGTGATGTATATAAAAAAATATTTTCCTGACTTTTCTGCTTCTATTACTAATTATCTTTCTCCGCTTATTGTTCACGCACTTTTATTAAAAAAACATTTTAATGAGCCCGTAACTATTGTTTTTATTGGCCCTTGTATTTCTAAAAAGGCTGAAATAAATATCCACAATAATTTGATTCAATACGGATTAACTTTTCAGGAAATGAATCAATGGTTAAAAGAAGAAAAAATAGATTTGAACCATGTCACCCCTCAATTAGATAGCAGTTTTTTTCCTTATCCTTCTGAACAGGGGAGATTATATCCGATTGAAGGGGGGATGATTAATACTATTAAGGACAACTGCCAATACACAGAACTCAATTATATGACTTTTTCGGGGATAAAAAAAATCAACCAGGTTTTAATGAATTTTGAGCAAACACGGATCAGTGATTTTCTTTTTCTGGAACTCCTGGCTTGCGAAGGCGGATGTATCAATGGGCCGGCCTGTACTGCTTCTATTAATACTGTCCAAAAGCGGCTGGATGTTATCCGGAATTCTCATCTGCCCAAAGAAAAAAAACAATACGCAGCTGATTTGGATATTACTACTGAGATTTCCTTTCTGCCGTCATTAAAAAAAGAGGTAGAACCAGAAAGGTTAAAAGAACAATTACAGGTTATAGGTAAATTTAATAAACAGGATGAATTGAATTGTGGCGGCTGTGGCTATGATTCCTGTCGGGATTTTGTTTATGCCATGCTGGATAAAAAAGCGGAAAAATCCATGTGTGTTTCTTATATGCGAAAACTTGCGCAAAAAAAAGCCAATGCTCTCATCCAGACCATGCCGTCAGGTGTTGTAATTGTCAATGCAGAAGGTGTAATTGAGGAGTGTAATCGCAAATTTGCTGAAATGCTGGGCAAAGATACACTTTTTCTCTTTGATATGAAACCAGGTTTGGAAGGGGCAGTGCTTTCCAGGATTTTTCCAGAGTATCATCAAATTTTTAAAAATGCACTGAAGAGCAATCAGGGATCTTATCAAAAAATAGTAAATCATCAGGATAAGGTTCTCAATCTCACTTTGTTTTCTATTGAAACAGGCAATATAATAGGTGCTATTCTTCAGGATATCACAGAACCATCTGTAAGCCGGGAACATATATTAAAAACCACTCGCCAAATGGTTAAAAAAAATATTCAAACTGTACAAAAAATAGCCTATCTGCTGGGGGAAAATGCAGCTGATTCAGAAGTGCTTTTAAATTCCATTATTAATGCTTTTTCTAATGAGCCAAAACATGAATAATTTATTTGGAATAAATCAAAATAACCAGGATTATATTTTGGATGTAGGTTTTCATCAATTAGCAAAATATGGACAAAATGCCTATGGAGATGTTTTTATCAGTAAAAAGATAGCTGCTGAAAACCGTTTAATCAGTGTTTTATCAGACGGATTAGGGAGTGGGATAAAAGCAAATGTCCTTGCTACCTTAACTTCAACTATGGCTGTGGAATTTTTGCAAAAAGATATTGATTTGCTGGAAGCTGTTTCCATTATTATGAAAACATTGCCTATTTGTAAAGAGAGAAAAATCAGTTATTCCACTTTTACTATGATTGATATTCATGATGATTTATCTACTCATATTATTGAATTTGATAATCCAGGTTATCAGGTTCTCGCCCATTCTAAAATCAAAAATAATCAAAAAAAAGTCATTAAAATAAATAAAAAAAACAACAGAATGAACAATATACAGTGCTCGCAGTTTCAATCTTATCCCGGTGACAGAATCATTTTTTATTCTGATGGAGTTACACAATCGGGGATTGGAACAAAAAATTATCCCCTGGGTTGGGGCGAAAAAGGGGTACAAAAATTTGCCCAGGAACAAATTGCCCTGCAACCTGATATTTCATCTAAAGATCTGGCTAGAAAAATTGTTTTAAAGAGTAGTTTTAATGATCAGCAATATCCCAAAGATGATATATCCTGTTGTGTGATTTCCATCCGCAAACCCCACTCACTGCTGATTATTACTGGCCCCCCCATCGATCGTAAAAATGATTCTTATATTGCTGGAATAATAAAAAAGTATCATGGAAAGAAAGTTATTTGCGGAGGCACAACAGCAAATATCATTGCCCGTGAGACAGAAACTAAAATTACCACTTTGCTGGATGAAGTCAATCCCCATCATCCGCCTTATGCTATTATGCCAGGGATAGATTTAATTACCGAAGGCGTTATTACCTTTACAAAAGTAGAAAAGCTGCTTAGGCAAGCTGACTTTAGAGACAACAAACTGGATAATGGTCCAATGAAACTGATTGATTTATTACTGAATTCTGATACTATTGATTTTGTAGTTGGTACAAAGATCAATGAAGCCCATCACGATATGTATATGCCTGTTGAATTAGAAGTCAGAAGAAACATTGTTAAAAAAGTCAGTTTACTTTTAGAAGAAAAATATTTTAAAAAAACTTCTACCATGTATATATAGGCTAATGATGTTATTATTAAAAATGAAGAAAATTGCCAAACATCCACATTAAATACTCTTTGATTGCTTCCAAAGAGCTGTAAGCTAAAACATGAGAAAAATCTGATTCTTCTGATAAGGCAGTTATTAAAGAGGAAAGGGTATTTAAGACTTTTTTATCTACTTCTTTTGGAGAAGCAATCATAAAGATACAGTTATAGTTACCTTGTAGTTTCATTTTGTCATCCAGTTGAATGACTCCGGCAATTGGTTTTTTTAATGTACTTGACCGGCAATGGAGAATTCGTACTTGATATTCTTCAAAAATGAGGGTGCCATGCTTTTCTCTTTCCATAAAGTCTGCAAAAATTTTTTTATTTTCCTCTGGAGAAAACTGAAGGTTTTCCATAACCTGAGGAATGATCATTTCTATATCATTGATATTCTCAAAGTGATAACAAAAAAATGAATCAATGATTCTGAGAATGATTTCTACGGAAAATGGATTTTTATTTTCCACTTCCTTAGGGGGGATAGACAAATCTTTATTATCTTGAGCAATTGTCATATTTTTTCTTAATTCATTGATTGCTTTTTTTAAAGGTTTCTGGACTCTGTTTTCTTCAAAAGGTACTTCTATAACAAAGGATGGTATATTTATCTTGGTTAAGGGATAAGTAGAAATAATGAATTGAATATTATTTTCCATAATATATTCCTGATCAATTCTCTGGTAAGACAGGGTATCAACGATGTGTAAATCAGGAAATTCCATTTCTAGGCGTGCTCTGATATATGTTGCCAGGCCAATTCCTTCAAAACAAACAATACAAGTTCGAACAGCCCTTTTGATTTTTCTCCTATTATCCTCAAAAATTGCAGAAAAAGATAACTGGAGATTTCTTAATCGGCGATCTTGTAAGTCAATTTTTAATTCTTGATAAATATGTCGTTTAATACTTTGAATAAAAGCTTTTTCAATAGTGTTTTCTATCCTTTTTTCTAACCATGATTCATGCCAGATAGAAATTTTATTTTGAGCTCGAATTAATACTGTCGCTAAAGAAGCAACTAAAACATTTTTTAAAGACCGGTCAAAAGTTAAAAAAAATCCAGATATATCTTCGATATCTAAAAGAGTTTGATTTAAGATTTTTGATAAAGTTGTTTCACTATCAGAAAAATACATAGTAAAAACAGGCTGGGTAATATCCCCAATCTCCATTGCAGATAACATCAAGGCTAATGCTTCTATTTCACTCTCCGTATGATGGGCAGTCATTTGTTTTGTAAAATAATTACTAAGTAATTTGCGGGCTAGCTGTAAATAAACCGGATGAAGTTCCTTGCTAAATGGTTTCCAGTGAGAGCGCTCCATTTGAATTCGATATTTTGTAATGATCACATACAAAAGAAGGGTTGTAAATCCAGAATAACTGAAATAATACCCCAGTTTTTGTTCTAGATTTTTAA
>JAKSBL010000254.1 GCA_022361115.1 Spirochaetota bacterium
AAATTCGCAAAATCAATATCTTTCATTTTTCCCCCTGATTTTTCATATTCATAAATTCACTGATTATTTTTTAAGAGCCATATTCTGGCTGTTACCGACGTATGATACTATATTGGTAACTATTACTTGAAATGATTCGTTCAATAATAATCAAATTTCAAAAAATTGCAAGTAAAATTTATGTTTTTTAAGTTTAATATGAGTGATTTACAGTAAGAATTGACCATTTTTTGTTAAAATATTGCGATTTTTTGTTTACTTATCAACAGATTATCTCATATCTGTTTAAATATTGATTAAATGCAAGAAGGTTAGAGAAAGCACTAAAATACCTGGGACCATCTTTGTTCAATCTTAGCTAGAAATCTTTCTTTTTGAGTTGGAGTCATAAAACTGGCTTTAACTCCATTCATTAAAACATTTTTTAGGTCATCTAAAGAAAAATCCAGCTGAGAATACAGATTCCAGTATTCTGTAAGGAGATTAGTATGAAAAAAAGTAGGATCATCAGTATTTAGGGTAACCATTATATTTTCTTTAAAAAAAGGTTTTACAGGATGATCTTTCATATTTTTTACATACTTTTTAGTAAATATATTACTTGTTGGACAGATTTCTAAAGGTATCTTGTTTTTTACCAAGTGGGTCATTAATTCTTTATCACTAATTGAAGATATACCATGACCGATACGTTCTGCTTTTAATAAATTGACCGCATCCCAAACTGATTCAGGCCCCACATCTTCACCAGCATGTGCAACACGATGTAATCCATATTCTTTTGCTTTTTTAAAAATATCAGTAAAATCTTTGGCCGGCCCTTTTGCTTCATCTCCTCCTAAGCCAATACCGATGATTTCTGGTGTGGGATTATTGGTAATATAACGGATAACTCTGTTTAAGTTATTTTCTGCATTTTTAACACCAAATGTTCTTGAAATATCAATGATTAGTTTAATATTGATTCGATGAAAAAATCTAAGACTTCTGATTTTTTTGATTAGAATATTAATCAATTGATCAAAATCCCAACCTTGTTTAATAAAAAAGGAGGGAGAAAAAAAGAGTTCTCCATAAATAATACCATTGTCCTTAAAATACTGCTTAATATCATTAAACAAATCAGTGAAATCACTAAGCTGTTGAAAGGCTTTTTGAATATCCAAAAAAACTTTAATAAATGCTTCGAGGCTTTCATAATTAAAAACCTCATCCACATTGATTTCTTCTGCTGTTGAACGTGAACGGTTTAATATCTTAGTTGCAGTAGCTTTACTAATAATACCTTCTGAATGGAGATGAATTTCTATTTTTGGTATTTTTTTCAGCTTTTTTAAGAACTCTTCTTTTTCTAACATTATAGACTATCCCGGAATACTTTAATACCTTAAAACATTACTTCTCATAAGAAAAATGATTATACTGCTAGAGTTTTAAAGTTAAAAAGTATTATGTTGTTACCGTTAAATAAAAAAATTAACGCAACCATTATTAAAACTTTCTTAACTTTCATGTATACACACTATTATTGAAATTATCGGTCAGTATAGGGTTAAAAGTTAATACCTCTATCGGATATAAAAAACTTGAAATGGTATTCTTATCCTTAATATTGGATTGACAAAAACTTTTTCACATGCTAAGGCTTTAAAAGCATTGTATAAATATCTAATATAATACAAAAAAATAAAAAAACTGGAGTTTTAATGGAAAAAAATAAACAGTGGAAAATAAAAGAAGAAAACAAACTCTTTTCCTGTAAATTATTTGATGTAATTGAATATGACAGCTATCTTCCTTCTAAAGATATTCACAATAACTTTATTGCTTTACATATGACTGATTGGGTAAATGTGTTTGCTTTGACCAAAGAGGGGGAAGTAATAATGGTGAAACAACACCGTATGGGCAAAAACCTGGTGACTCTCGAAGTTCCAGCTGGAATTATTGAAATAGGAGAAAATCCTGCTGTATCTGCCTTACGAGAGTTGGAAGAAGAAACAGGTTATACAACTGACAATCTTATCCTTTTAAAAAAGATCAATGTGAATCCAGCAATTCAAAACAATAATGCCTACTTTTACTTGGCTCTGGATTGTTACCAATCAAAAGAGCAAGATTTAGATCCAACAGAAGAAGTGGAGATGATCTTAATGGATCAAAAAGAAATCTTTGCTTGTCGTAAAAATGAACTTATTTTAAACTCTGTATCTTTATTAGCTATTTTACTTGCTAAAGATTATCTTGTAGAAAAGGGGTTATAAAACTATCCATTGAAAAGTATTGCTTTTGCCAGTTCTTCACTTTTTTTCTGGCCGGATAAAATTTCAACTATTTTTAACCCAAAAAGAATTGCCGTACCTACACCTTGGCTGGTTATTAAATGATCATCGACTACTACTTTTGATTTGCTATGGTTTTTTGCTTTAATCTTATCCCTCCAGCTAGGATAACAGGTATAATTTTTATCATTAATGACTCCTGCCTGATCTAAAACAAAAGGAGCAGCGCAAATTGCTGTTAAATATTTTTTCTGCTCATGAAAATCCTGAACAATTTTAATAACTTTTTCATTATCAGCCAGATTAGGAACTCCTGGTACACCACCTGGTAAAAATAGTAACTCAGTTTGCGAAAAATCCGCTTCAGTGAGTTTTTCATCTGCGATTACTTTTATACCATGTGCACTTTCAACAGTATTATCAGAGTGGATGCTAACTGTTTTCAGGTCATACCCTGCTCTTCGTAAAATATCAATAACAGTAATAGCTTCGGTTTCTTCAAATCCATTAGCCAATAGAACTTTTATTTTCATATAGTCCTCCAATTTATGTCAATTAGTGTTTTTCCGTGAAAAATCTTCCTCCTTAAAAGATTTTCATGTTTTTCATAAAACCTTTGACAGTACCGTGTCAATTATTTATCATATTTTAAAGTTAATAAGATATGAAGGAAATTGCAATTTTTTTAGAAAATTTATCAAATTTCTGATTTAAAACGGCAGGAAAGCAGTAACGAATTAATTATCATTTTCTTTACATTAATCTACTAATATTTCATAAATCGAAAGAGTATTATCATTTTCATCAAATTTTATTTCGCCTAGTGATTTAAACAGGTAAGTATTTTTATCCTCAACAGCATTAAAGGTATGTTCAGAAGTAATGATATTTACTCTTTTTGACTTCGTTAACTGTTCCATTTGAAATGCTAAATCAACAACACTTGAAATAACTGTTCCGTCCATACGCATATCTTCGCCAACTGTTCCCATCAATAGTTTTCCTGTATGAATGCCTATTCCCATTTTAATAGGTTCATAATTGCAATGACCACGATCTTCATTATATTTTTTTAATTCATTATGTAAATCAATTGCCGCCTGTACAGCATCGTTAGGTTGTCCAGGAAAAAGTGCCCGAAAACCATCTCCTAAATATTTATCTATGAATCCATTGTTTGTTCTAATGATTGGGCCTATTCTGGATAAATAAGAATTGATAAAACGAAAATTTTCTTCAGGAGTCATGGTTTCTGACAATGAAGTAAATGAACGAATATCATTAATTAAAACAGTCATAAAGACTTCAGCATTATCTCCTAACTGAACATCATATAAATCATTTCTATTCAAAAATCTCAGAAATTCTTCTGGAACAAATCTTTTCATAGAAGTATTTATATGGGTCAATTTTTTAGTCAGATTTTCTGAGGTAATAAATACTAAATTAATACGTCTTGCTATTTTAATAGATTGAGTCAAAATAAATAAAAACATACCGATAGGTAATACTTCAAATCCCAAAATATGCAGATATGATTTTATAATATCAATTATTGCAAAAATAAAAAGAAAAATAAAACCAGTAAATAGTAGTTTTGCTCCATGTTCATTATGAATTAAAGCTCTAAAGATAATTGACAATAAGAAAAATCCTCCGATAACTGTGAATATCAGGAATGGGGAGAGAAACTTGCCAAATAATTGAGGATGAGTAAGGGTAATAAAAATAGTATAAACACTGTAAATGGTGACTAAAAAATAAAAAATCTTTTTTGGGAAAAACTGAGGAAAAACCTCATAAATAAAAAGGGTGGCTAAAATAAAACTTAAAGTAAAAGTAGTGTATCCAAATTTTAATAAAAGAGACCAGTTTAACCTGGGAAATAACTCAAAAATCAACATTTCACCATATACCAAAACTCTTAAACAGAGAACAAAACAAAGGAGAGCTAAAATCAGAGTTGTCTTATCTTGTCTCCGGAAAAAAAAGAGAATTAAATGATAAAGTCCCATGATTAAGAGACTACCAATTAAAAAAACATCGACAAGTAAGCGATTCCTTCTCTGGTTAAATAGTTTCATTTGAGAACCAATGTAAATCGGTGAAACAATTCCTGATGTATTATCATAATAATTAGAAACTTGAATCACAATATCTAATTGATCAGAGGGGTCATAAAAAGTAACTACATCACCTTTCCATTGTGGTATAGAAGTGGATTGTGAAATCCCAGGTTTTCCATTTTGAAATATTTTTTTTCCATTGATATAAATCCTTCCAGAACAACCGATTACCCCAACTTTCATTGCTAAATGAACAAAATCTTTTTTCTTTTGTAGAATTAAACGATACGTACCATGAGTATTTACCTCTTTCCACGCTCCTGGTACCTCAATATAGGTCACCCCTTTCAGATAATCCTTTCCCGTAAATTGCTGCGGATTGATGAGTTTTCCTGGGTAAAATTGCCAAAGCCCATTTAAATCTACTTGTTGATAGAATTGCCCATCTAATTTTGTAACATCCATAAATCCTTGTTCTATTTTCATTGGTATTTCACTTGAACAGGATATTAAAAATAAATGTATTATCATAATTAAAATTAAGAGCTTTATTATTTTTATCATGCAAAAATCCAGGTATGAAATAATCTACATGATATATTTTAGTTATATTTCGTGGAAAATCAAGCGGCTTAACCTTTTATACTATCATACTTATTCAAAAGGAATAATTATCGATAATATTAAAAAACATTGTTTTAAAAGTAAAATTAATAAAAATCAGAAAGACTAAGCAACTAAATTTTTGTCTTAGATTTTTTAAAAATAAAGAAGAGCGACAATACAAATGTTGGCAATAGTATAATAGCAAAACCTACAAAAAGTGACTTTAATCCAAAATGAATACTGATTTGTGAACCTAATAGCGGAGAAAAGCCCCAGGCAATACTCATCACAGTAGTTTGAATCCCAAATAAAATTCCTCTGGCATCAGCAGATGTGTTTTCACTATTTAAAGATTGCAATATCGGATCTACACCACCTAGTAAGTAAACCACTACTATATAAAAAACAATCATTAAATAAAAGTGTGAGGTAGCAAAAGTTAAAGTAGAAAATAGAAAGGCTAAACCTAATAAGACACCTATTAATTTTTTCTTATTAAATTGATCACCAAAACGGGCTAAAGTGATTCCTGCCAAAGCTGTTGCTACTCCAACAATAGCTGTTATCATACCAACAATGGGTGCTGCTCCTTCTAATGAGTTTCTATTTTCCTGAACAATCAGTGGAAGAAAGGGAAAAATCATGGTTCGAGCTAAACGCAACATAAAAGTGATGAAAAAAGATAATAAAATCACGGGTTTTATCATATTTTTTATCGATTTTTTTAGTGAAAGTTGAACTTTCATTTTCTTTGCTTGTTTCTGTTCATCTATAAAAAACAAAACCATTAAAAAACCAAGTAAAAAAACAATTCCTCCAGCAAAAAAACTTCTTCGGTAACCCAGGTATTCTACAAAAATTCCTCCTAGTAATGGCCCTAAAGAATACCCTATAAAAGTAGAGGAAGATAAAAAACCGAGTGCATAAGAAAGCTTGTTTTCTGGTACATTAGAAGCAACAAATGCTGCAGAAGCAGTAATAGTACCGGTTAAAAAACCCTGAAGTAGTCTTAAGATCAAAATATGTTCAACTGCTGTTATAAAAGGGTAAATACTCATAATTAAAAAGGCGAAAAATAATGAGCGCAACATCATCCATTTTTTGCCTATGCGATCAGCAAGATAGCCCCATATTGGTGCAGCAATCCCCAGAGAAAACCCAGTAACAGAACTAAGTAATCCTGTCCACTGTTTAATCTCAGCATCACTGGAAATCCCTAACTCTTGTATAAAAAAAGGGATAAAAGGGATAATAAAGCCAAATCCCATTAATGATAAAATTTGAGCAAACCAGGTTAAATATAAATTTTTTTTCCACTTTTGCATTGTTATTGAATATGCTTTTTCTCAAAAAATGTCAATCCTTAGCTTATAAAGCAATAAAAAAAATCTGATTGTTATTATTGAACACTTTTGAACCTTGATCAATTTTTTTTCTTTAAAAGTAAAAAAGAATTACAAAAAATAGATCACTTCCCTACAAAAACCTGACACCTTTTTTATAAAAAAGGTGTAATATGTATAACTTATTATCTATTTAATTGCTAAAAAAAAATTTTTAATATTACACATTTCTTAACAATTATTGACAAAAATGTAAATCTTTGTTACGATGTTTATCGGATTTTAAGTAAAGTATTGATTTATCTTTCTTCCACTAATTTTTTTTTACAATATGTTTATCAGTTTTTAACATAATATTTTTAAAGGATATTATATGGAAAAAAAAAGTAAACTATCGCTCTTTATCATCATTCTCATTTTAACCTTATCCACTGCTTTTTTACTAAAATATTTTTTGTATGATCCCCATGTCCAGGAAAAGAAAAAAGATCAGATTGTCAAACTCATTCACCTTTATTTTGAACAGGAAGAGTATGATATTGCTCAGAAT
>JAKSBL010000376.1 GCA_022361115.1 Spirochaetota bacterium
TAAATAAAAAATCCTTTAAAAATAGTTCTTTATTTTAAAGGATCATAGCCCCCTTTATTCCAGGGATTACAGCGTAAAATTCGGTAACAAGAGAGTCCCAATGCTTTAAAAAAAGGATACTTGGTAAAAGCTTCTTCAGCATATTGGGAACAGGAAGGATAAAACCTGCATGAGGGCGGTAATGCGGGTGATATGAATTTACGATAAAATTGAATTATTAACAAAAAAATTTTATTTAGTACTTTCATTTTTTATTTGGTCAAAAATTGCCAGCAGGTGATCCTTTTTTTTTGAGAAAGAGGAAGAGAAGGTTTTTACAATAATTATCATATCGACTTGTGGTAATCGATCAGAATGTGTACGGAATATTTCTTTTACAACACGTTTTTCATAATTACGGGTAACAGCATTACGGATAATGTTTCTATCTTTTTTCTTAACGATAATTCCAATTCGTGAGGTGTTTGAATGATTCTTTGTATAGCAACAATGATATAATTGACTTCTGATAAATTTGCCATTTGCAAATACCTGATCAAATTCCTTTCTCTTCCGCAGTCTCTGCCAGTGACTAAAGGAATGACTCATTAACTATCAGAAACGGTTAATCTTTTTCTTCCCTGTTGTCTTCTTCTTTTTAAAATTGATCGTCCATTTTTAGTAGACATACGTGTACGGAAACCATGTTTGCGGGCGCGTCGTACCTTAGAAGGCTGATATGTCCTTTTCATCGTTTTCTCCTAATCAACATCTTATTATATACATGAAAATGTCTATTTATTATAAAGCAGTAAAGAAATATGTATCTTCGTTACTGTATGTTTATTTAGACTATTGGATTATTTAAACTCTCTTTATTGCTTTTAATGAATAGACATCTTTAAAAACTTAAAGAATAGGGGGATAATATCATTTTAATCTAATTTATGTCAAGCTTATCCTTTCAAATTCTTTTCTCAAAATAATATATTTGTTTATTCATTACCCAAAAATTTTTTTAGGTTTTTTTCCCAGTTTTCTGGATCTGGACTTTCTTTTTTCGCTTTTTTAACAGTTTTTTTTATTTCAGGTATATCAGGATGTTGAACCTTGCCGAAAACAAATCTGATATCCTCAATTTCAATCCCATTCAGAATTTTATTTTTCTCTTTCAGCTCCATAATTCTTTGAAAAAATTGACTTTTATAGCTTTGAAGAGTCGGGATTAAACCTTGATGAAGGCAATTGACCGACAGAACTTTTTTATAGATCGACCGTGGCATAGTATAAGAAAAAAGTTTTGCACCAACAATATCCTGCCAGTTTTTTTCAATCAGATATACTTGTGCCGAAAAAGTCATTCGTTCTCTTCTCATGATTCTTTCTAAAATGGAACGAATATTATGCTGATTCATTGATGATTTTGCCATCTTTCATCCTGATGATATGGATTTTATTTTTATCCGGAAAAAAGCTCAAATACTTATCGTCAGTTATGGTAAAAAATAATTGATAGCCAGCAGAAATTTCAGATAAAAAACGCTGCTGTTTTACCGGATCTAACTCTAATATAACATCATCAATCAAAAATATAGGTTTTTTATGAAACTTTTGTTGATACATTTGACTCTGAGCTAATTTTAAAACTAAAGAGGCTAATCGGGTCTGGCCAAAAGAAGCAAATTTATGAAAAACTTTTCCGCTGATTAAAAATAAATATTGGTCTCGATGACTGCCAACCTGACTATGTCCTGCTTCTATATCTCTTTTTCGACTTTGTTCTAGTTTAATTAAGATATTCTCTTTTGTCAATTCTTTCATGTCGCAGGCTGGTTTATAGATAATTTTAACTTTTTCTCCAAATTGACTGATTTTTAAAAAATTCTCCTGGAAGATCAGACTGATCTGCTGGATAAGTAAATTTCTTTTTTGCTGAATATAAAAAATGGTTTCTGCCAATTGAATATCATAGGTAAACAGAAGGGAAGGTTGATCGGATTTCAATAAAGTATTTTTTTGCTTCAGCAGGTTTTGATATTTTTTTAGATAGTATAAGTACTCCTGATCCAGTACTGAAAAAAAAATATCAAAATAATGCCGTCTCACAGCCGGGCTTCCGGAAACAATAAACAAGTCATCATTAGAAAATAAAACCGTTAAAAGTTTGCCCAATATCTCAGAATGTTTGATCACTTTTTTGAGATTATATTCCAGCTCTTTTTTTTTCTGGTATTTTATTTTTAAAACATCCGGATGCCCTGCTTCACTAAACTCTGCCTGTAAAAAAAAATGATTACTCCCTTTGCGAATGATATCCTGGTCTTTGGCCTGCCGAAAGGGACGTGCATGAGCTAAATAATAAACAGCTTCCAGCAAATTGGATTTTCCCATACCATTTGGTGCCAGAATAATGTTATGATTTTTGTCTGGATGGAAAGAAAGGTCAAGATCATCAAAATTTCTAAAATTTAAGGCTCTGAGGGTGCGTAGATACAATTTTTATGCTCTTTGGTGAAGTATAATTTTTAAGCCATGCTTAAACAGTCATCGGCATCATTATACAGAGATAGTCATCATCTTTCTCTTCTTTGACAGTAATGGTTGCTTTGGAATTGGTGTACTCAATTTTTACCCGGCTATCTTTAAAGACAGAAAGCACTTCTAATAAATAAATATAATTAAAAGCAATTTTTATAGGTTCAAAAGAAAACTCCACAGGAATGATTTCTTCACCAGATCCTAAGGTGATGTTTTCAGTATAAATTTTCAACTGATTTTCTTCTAAAGAGAAAATAATTTTATGCGTCTCCTTATCTCCTAACAAAGAGATCCGGTCAATGGCCTGGTAAAAGGTTTGCCGATCAACGACAAAGTGTTTATCCTGTTTTTCTGGAATAACTTTTTCATAGGGAGGAAAATTTCCCTCTAACAGGTTAGAGACAAAGTAATGACCATCAATATTGATATAAATGCTTTGGGAGGTTAAAGCCAACTGGATATCGCCATTACCACTGGTTAGTTTATTGGCTTCCATCAGGACTTTGACTGGAACAATAATACTGATGTTTTCGATATTGGGCAGGTTGATTTGCTTATTGATAAAAGCCATTCTTTTCCCATCAGTAGAAACCATTCTAATGGTGTCTTCATATTTTTCTAATAAGATACCGCTAACAAATTTACGGCTATCTGTATTACTAACAGCAAATTTAGTCTTCTCAACCATCTCAGAGTACATTTCCTGCTTGAGAGAAAAAAACTCAACATTATCAACTGGTTTAATAGGAGGATATTTATCGGCTTCTACCCCTTTCAGATGATAAACAATATTATCATTATCCTGAGGTTTGATGGTTACTAAATTATTTTCATCTGTGGTGACTTCGATTTCATCTGCAGGCATCTTTTTTACGATTGAGTAAAAACGGTTACAGTAAACAGATACAGAGCCTGTTGATTGAACATCAGCTGGGATTTCACTGTTGTAACCTAAAGCTGTATCACTGGCTGAAATTTTTACTCCATTTTCACCTGCTTCAATTAAAACATTGGAGAGAATAGAAATACTATTTTTGGTGGATATAACATTTTCTGCAATGGTTAAAACTTTGCTTAAATTTTCTTTACTGGTGACAAATTTCATTCTTTACTCCAATATAATGAAATTATTTTGCTAATTGTTAACAGTACTATATTAATACTATATTAAATTTAAAATAGTATTAGTATTTAGTAGGCATTGATAATATGTGAATAATCCATTTATCTTCTTGTTATACTGTAAGTTAGCAATCAGAATAGTATGTTAATACTTATGTTAACAATGCAATAATATTAACAGATCAATAAGTTATTGACAAGTTATTTTGACCTTTTTCATAATTTATTTTCAATGAGAATTAGAATTTTATATGAATTGATGGAGGGGAGTAGGACTTTGAGGGATCATTCAGACACTAAAGCTACTGATAATAAAATACTGAGTAACTTGTGAATAACTGAATCGTTTATTGGAGGTTAGAGAGGAGAGTCATGTAAATGCAAAAAAACTGGTTAGGAAGGTAAGATTGATAAATATAATTTATTTCATTTTTATCATTCTGCCTGAGATATTTATTTTGTTGATGAGAAAGCTTTTCATTGATCATTAGTTTTATTGGAGAAAAATAACAATATTAAGGAAGAGATTTGTTATTCTGATTTGATTTTATTGATCAGATGTTCAATATCACCTTTAATTTTTGAGTCTGTATTGGTGAGGTCTTCGATTTTTTTAGTAGCATGCATAACCGTTCCATGTTCTTTATTGCCAAAGTATGTTCCAATTTGAGTAGTGGAAAGACGGGTTAGTTTTCGCGAAAGGTACATGGCAATTTGACGGGCCAGGGCAATGGATTTTGTCCTTTTATTACCGATAATTTCCTGGGTTTTCACATCATAGTATTCCCCAACCATATGGATAATTTTATCTACAGATACCGAAGAAGTGTAAATATTTACAGTTATTTTTTCTTTTAAACGGTACATAACAATATCCAAGGTAATGGTTTCGATATTCATAATACTGGAATAAGCTAGTAGATCTTTAAAAGCCCCTTTTAAATCTCGGATATTCCCTTCAATGTTGGTACAAATGTATTCCATGGCATCATTTTTAATGGTGAGACCGTAAGTATCAGAGAGAGTCTCTAAAATAGCCATTCTCAGCTCAAAATCCGGCGGACGGAGATCTACGGTTAAACCCATACTAAAACGGCCTTTTAGCCGGGCTTCCATTTTTTTTACCTTGTAAATCGGTTGATCACAGGAAAAGATCATTTGTTTATGGTTATCATAGAGTTTATTAAAGGTATGAAAAAATTCTCCCTGTATTCCCTCTTTATTTGCAAAAAACTGAACATCATCGATGAGTAAAACATCCAGTTGGCGATATTTAATACGAAACTTTTCCTGGGCACTTGACTTTAATGAATTAACAAAATCATTGGTAAATTCTTCAGATGAAACATATTTTGCCTTTTTGGTCGGAAAATATTCTCTTATGTGTTTTGCAATGGCTTTTAATAAGTGTGTCTTGCCCAATCCACTTTCGCCCCAGATAAAATAGGGATTGTATTTTGTTCCTGGATTTTCAGCTACAGCCTTTGCTGCATGTGCTGCAAATTCATTCGAGCTTCCAATAATAAAGGATTCAAAAGTATAGTTTTCATCTTCTGACTGGGGGTTCATGATTCCGGGCTGGTTGGTAGAAAGTGGAGGAAAAGGAATATTCTTAACTTCGTTTGCCGGAGAGGTAATGATCTGGGGATGGGGAGTACTGGTCTTGCTTTCAGGCGTTTCAACAGCAGATTTTTCTACTTTTGCCATCTCTGGTTTTGCTTTATCAATTTTAAATTCTACTGAACATTGATAACCTGAAATATGATTTAAGGTATCAGTAATGAGTTCTTGATATTTTAAAATGTTATCTTTAATAAAATTTGAGGGTACTGCTAAGGTCATTTTTTTTTCGTTTATGTTAAACTGATCATAATCAATACGATTGATCCACATAAACATTTCATTTTGAGACAGGACACTTTCTAATTCTTTTTTAACACCATCCCAATACATGGAATACATGTCTGACATACAACAGAACCTCTTATAGTTATTAACAATTTATTGACAACGTATACAAAAATAGGTTAAATTTTGTAAATTTAAATAAATTTAGCAAAATTTAATAAATATCTATAACTTCTCTTTATTTAGGCAAATAGAGAAATTTAGGCAAACAGAAAATAAAGGGTAAATTCTCATTAACAGTTCATTATTAAGTTATTGACAACTTATTGACAGTTTGTTTCAGTTACTTTTCGCATCCTCTATTATAGAATAAACCTATCAGTAATGCAAAGGGAATTTATGTTTTTTTTATATCCCTGATAAGTTTTTTTATTTCTCTATAAAAACTTATTTTTTGATGATATTAAACTGAATTATATCCCTTTTCTGGAAATGAAAAAAAGTAAAGTATCCTTTTTTATACAGTTCAAAAAAGTAAATTCCTGGATTTGGAATTTTTTTGAATTTAAAATTCAGGAATAAAAATTTGTTTTTTTCTTGTCATCCCAATTGAACTTCAGTATAATGGCAAAAACCTGTTTATGACTTGTGAATAAGATGACAATAAATGAATTCTCACTAACTCCGAAATTCACTCAATTTAACAAGCAGCTAAAGTGGGGTTTTACCCTTCCGGTTTTAGGAAACCAGGCTTTAACCCGTCCAAGTGTTTCTTCGGGCCTGTCCAATCAGGTAAATCGGAAAAATTTAGCAGAAATACTAGGGTTAGATATTCAGTCAATTTTCGCACCCCGTCAAATACATTCCGATGTCATCTTTGAGGTGACTCCAGCTTTAGCTGGAAAAGGAGCGGCTGAGCTGGATACTGCTTTGGAAGGCGATGCTTGTATTACTCAAAATAAACAAATTTTATTATTGACGACTTTTGCAGATTGTATACCTGTGCTTTTATATGATCCTCAAACAAACTGGGCAGCAACGATTCATTCCGGATGGAAAGGAACTTTTTTAGAAATCGTTCCTAAAACCATCGCTCTGCTCGAAAGTAAAGGGATGAATGTTGAAAACCTGTATGCTGCTATTGGCCCGGGTATACGGGACTGTTGTTACCAAATCGGGGAAGATTTTTTTCAGTACTTTACCCAAACCAGATATGCTCCCTATTACACAAAAAAGGGCTCTCAGTGGTTTTTTAACCTCTCTGAGGTAGTTTACCACCAAATACTCAAAAATGGTTTAAAACAGGAGCATATTGATTATCCCAGGATGTGTACGTTCTGTCACACTCAACCTGATTTTTTTTCCTATCGCAGAGATCATGACCATTATGAAGCACAAGCTGCTTTTATCACCCTGGTTTAGCAATACTCTTTTATTTAAACTTTTCTATTGCCTTATTCCTGTTGAAAACTTAACTTATTTATTATAAGGAGTTGATCATGAAAAAGATTCAGTTATTGATAATACTCACCTTTATGCTTTTTCCCCTTTATAGTATTGATGGTTTTTTTATTGGTTATAAAGGAGGATTTTTATTAAAAGTCGATGTGGCATCTGCTTTTCAATCCAAGCGGGTAATTGACGAAGATAAAAAAAAGGAAAATAGTATACCCACAGGAATGGGTCAATATGGAAATACCAATCCCCATAATTTCCCACGAGTCGTGGAAGCAAAAACTGCACCCTATGGAGATATGGTAGTATTTTGGGGATATAAATTTCCTAAATTGTTTAGCCTGGGATTTGGAGTCTTATTATCCAATTTAGTGATGCCTTCATTAATGTTTGATTATAAGTTTTCTTTTCGGGAGGATAAACGAATTCGTCCCTATGTATTTATTGATATTTATGGAGGATTGTTTGACGGATTTCCCATTGGCCTTTATGCTGGCGGAGGGATGGATATTTTTTTAAATCAGCACTTTTTCTTTTTAATTGAATCAAAACTGGGAGCAGAGATTTTTGTTTCTCAATACTATGATGATGGCAATAACAGTAATCCAATCTGGCATTGGGATTCTGTTTACGCTTATGCTGGATTTGCTATTTATCTTGGCCTGGGTTATCAGTTTAAAAATAAATGGACGGATGAAAATGGCAAATGGCTGGGCAATCCGAGGAAACGAAAAAGTTAGATATTAATAACAATGTGAGCATTGATTAAATTTCTGTTTTTGTAAAAAGGGTATCAAAAACATTTTTCAGTTTATTAATGGCTTGTTCGGTAAACATACCTGCAATGGAAGACAGGGCAGCAATTCCATAAAGGTTGATTTGATCTGGTGAATTAGCAGAAGTGAGCAATCCCCCTCTGATTAAGAAATAAAAAATTAATGCCAGACAACTGCCTAAAAATGGTTTTAAATAATACCACCAGATCCAGCGGATATTAAAATCGTTTGCACCAAAGTGCTGAGCAAATGATTTCATAGTAAAAATTAAACTGCCAATTGCCCCGGTAATCATCACAATCATTAAATAGAGCCGTTCTCCTTGGAGATTTAAAAAGTTGGAAATATCTTTTTCAAAAGGCCAAATAAATATCAGGAGGATAACCAGGCCTATGGTCAGCAGGATGTTGTAAAGACCAGTAAAGATGACAATGCTATACCAGAGAAATGTTTTATTGTTTTCCATAAAAAGTTGAAATATTGGTTACTAGAGTTTATATTAGTATCGTAGTTTGCTTTAATAAAAATTAATTTAATCTCATTGACAGATTAATTTTTCTTTTGTATCATGATTTTCTTTCTTTAATTATGCTGATTAAAATGGAAAATAAATTTACCATTTTCGGCATTTCTGATATAATATTTTTCTAAGAGGCTCTTACAAAGGCAAAGAACACTCTTTGGGGTTTGCAAATAAGATGCATGCAAACACCTCCTAAGATTCCTTTTTGTGATCTTTTTAAAACTATCTAAAACACTATTTTTGCTTATAACTAATAAATCAAATGGTAATCCAGAGGTACTCGGATGGTATTAAAGAAACTCATTGTTAACGGATTTAAGTCATTTTGTGATCATTCTGAAATCACTTTTGATAAAGGGACATCCGCTATTGTTGGTCCCAATGGTTGCGGTAAGTCTAATATTGTGGATGCTATTAAATGGGTAATTGGTGAACAAAAAACCAGGATGCTCAGAGCTAATAATATGACTGACGTAATATTTAAAGGGACTGAAGAAAAACGTGGTTTAGGACGTGCAGAAGTTAAATTGATTTTAGTGAATGATGATAATCTCTTACCATTAGAATATAATGAAATTGAAATATCCAGAATTATTTATGCCTCAGGGGAAAACGAATATTATATCAACAAAGAAAGGGTGCGGCTAAAGGATATTCAGGAACTTTTCTTTGATACAGGAGTGGGTAAATCAGCCTACTCATTTATGGAACAGGGAAAGATCGATTTAATCCTTTCTACCAAACCTGAAGACCGCCGCTATATTATTGAAGAAGCTGCAGGTATTACTCGTTATAAATCGAAGAAAGATGAATCCATAGCTAAACTCAAACAGTCAGATGAAAATATCATGCGGGTCAAAGATATCCTGAAAGAGGTGGAAGGACAGTATAAGCACATGAAGGATCAGGCTGAAAAAGCAATCCGTTATAAAGAACTCTATGAGAAAGAGATGAATCTGGAGATTGAGATCAACCTTAACCGGATCAGTCGCCAGAAAAAAATTCGAGATGAATTCAATGAAAAACTGGAAAGTGCTGAAAAATCATTAGAAGAGGTTAAAGAAAAAATTGATGCTCTGGAATCCACTGTTGCTGATAAAATGGTTCACTTAAATGAATTGGAAGTAAAAAAAATTGACAACCAGCGTTTCCATTTTCAAGTAGAAAGTGAAATGAAAGTCATTACTTCCAAGATCAATTTATTGAAGGACCAGTTACAATCTTTGCAGGCTGCATTAAAATCAGACCAGGAAAAAATTGAAGTTTCCAAAAATAAGATTGCTGAAATTGAAGAAGAAATTGCAGATATTGATGACAGTAAACAAGATGTGGCAAACCAGATCGGAAGTACAAATACAGACATTCAGTTTTACCAGCAGTCTATTGAATCAGCTGATCTACAAGTAGCCGACTTAGAGCAAAAAATTACTAGCCTGAAAGATTTGATCACAGTTACTGGTAAAGAATTAGAAAACCAGCGGACAGCTCATCGAGAGATTACTGATGCATTAATTATCAAAATTAATCAGTCCTTAAATGAGCTGGCCATTAATGAAAAAGAAATCATGGATTTAAAAGGTAATCTGAATCAGAAAATTTCCGGTATTGCCGAAGAGATTCATTTTCGTAAAGCTTTTATTGATGATATATTAAAGACTGGATTAACGGATAATCAAAAAGATAAATATCTTAACATGCTGAAGGAACTTCAAAATTCATTAGGGTCGATTGAAGAAAAAATTTATGCCACCAATGGTGATGTGAAAAAATTTATTCAGGCAACAGAAATGTTTGTCGATGATATTTTCAGTCCCGAAGGGGTGGTTCAGCAAAAACGTCAGGTTGAAAATCAAATTAATCAGTTAAATGAAAAGATCAAACAATCCAATCAGCAGATCGAAGAATTCCAGAGTGATATTACTTCGGTTATCCAGTCAAAAGATAAAAATAGAGAAATTTTATCAGAGCTAAAAATCAATATGTCAACTTTGATTGAAAAACAAAATTCTATTGAAAAAGAATTAGAAAGAACATTATCATTAAAGAAGCTGCATCAAGATACTTACAATGATCTGAAAATTCAGGTGAAACAGTCTCAAGACAAAATTGAAGATTGTGAGATTGATATTGATGATCAACAAGCTGAAATGGCCAGGCTGCAAAGAAAAAAAATTGATATAGAAAAATTTATTGAAGACCTGAATTTTCAAATACAAAAAGAAAATGCTTCCATGACAAAGCAGCAGCAGTCAATAAAAGAAATCAATGACCGCTGGATAAATAAAAAAAGTGATGTAGAAAAACTCAATATCAAGATTACTGAAGCAACGACGACTGTTAAAAATATTTATGATTCCTTTTATGAAAACTTCAGTATCAATCTCAGTGAATATGAATCAAAAGGTGGATTTATTACTAATCGTGCTTATGAAGATGTTCGTCGAGAACTCAGTAATGTAAGAAGTGAAAAATCTTCATTAGGAAATGTTAACCTTATGGCTATTGAAGAGAGCAAGATCCTGGAGGAAAGATATCAGTTGTTGACTGACCAGCTGAATGATCTAGAGGAGGCCAAGGTTGATTTATTAAAAGTAATTGAAGAACTCAACCTGGTATCTCAGGAGTTGTTCTTAAAGACCTTTAATCAAATCAAGATCAATTTCCATAAACTTTTCAGAAAATTATTTGATGGAGGAAATGCTGAGATTAAACTGAGTCAGCCGGATAATGTTTTGGAAAGCGGCATAGAGATTACTGCTCATCCTCCTGGACAAAAGACCCAAAGTATTACTTTGCTTTCTGGTGGCCAGCGAACCATGACTGCCATATCTTTAATGTTTGCTACATTTTTAGTAAAACCTTCACCTTTTTGTTTACTGGATGAAATTGATGCTGCTTTGGATGAAGAAAATGTTACCCGTTTTGTAAACCTGGTGAGTGATTTTAAACAAACCAGTCAATTTATTATTATTACGCATAATAAGAAAACCATATCAGCAGCAGATGTTATGTATGGTGTTACACAGGAACAAAGGGGTGTATCAAAGATTGTTTCTGCAAAACTAATCAATGCTAATGACATGAAAAATGAAACTGCTCCGGCTAGTGAGACATCAGCTTAAATTCTTTCTTCATTGTTTTGATTCAATTGCCTCAATTCTCTCTCATATCACTTCAATCAGATCTTTAGCCATAAGTTTAAAATTTTGCTAAAAAAGATATCATTTTCTTTAGAATTTGTTTAAAATTACGAAAATATAACTAACTGGGGAAATAAAGGGGA
This sequence comes from Spirochaetota bacterium, assembly GCA_022361115.1. Lineage (GTDB taxonomy): Bacteria > Spirochaetota > GWE2-31-10 > GWE2-31-10 > GWE2-31-10 > JAKSBL01. Next base: position 11,525 of record JAKSBL010000376.1, read on the forward strand.
AATCATGTCAGGTCTCAATCGCTTCAGAGAATTCGCTCATTCTTTATTAAAAAAAATTGATGATTTTGTCACACATAATCTTAAAGAAGTGATCATTGTCATTGGCGTTTTTACTGGCATTATCATAGTGGGTACTATACTTTTTAGTGCCATTCTATCTTCTGGAAAATCAAAAAAAAATCCTTTGGTTATAGAGGAAACCAGAGAAACTCCTGTTGAGCAATCCTTAAATTATGATCAACTGGATTATTTATTAAAAGATAGTGTTGCCTATCCACACCTTAAGTCTTTTGATGTAACCATGGATTATATTGATTTTATGCCTCTAAAAGCAGATTACCAACCAGATAAAGAAGCTTTTCAATATGAACTGGATCAACTGATCCAAGTAACCCTGGAGGAGTCTTGCAAATTTAACTTTGAGAAGCGGAGGGGAAAATGAAAAAAATTATTGTTTTATTAATACCTGTTATATTGGCGGGCTGCTTAAGCCATTCTAATGTTTTTGTAAAAGATACTCCCATATCTCAAGACCAATCACCGAATAATATAATCACCAACTATCCAGATCAAGATGAGCGTCAAGAAATGCTGAGTAAAAAAAATGAACCAATGGATGCAACTACCGATCTTGTAATAAGTGATAATAATGAAATTTTAAAAGAACAGATTACTTATAAAAAGCAGGAATTAGAAAAAAAGCAAATTGTGACAAAGACAAATTCTGATCTAGTAAAAAAAACCATTCCAACTCAATCCAAAGAAAAATCAATAAACAGAGAAGAAAACTCAACAGAAACAGTGGATAAAAAATATATGGAAACTTCTGCTATTGAACAAAAAAATAATGATTTTCCAGAACAATTCCCTGCACCAGATAAAGAAAAAAAACAAAATAAAGTTGTGAAAAAAAAGCAGCAAAAGAAAGATAAAATTCTTAACAAAAAAGAAACCCTTAAATCTATACCTGTTAATTTAAAGACTTTTAATCAGGAATATTTTCCATTGATTACTCAAAATCAAAATCAAATTAATTATCAAAATCTGGACCTGGATAATATAAAAATTGTTGAACAGGAAGCGTCTGTAATTAATGCAGAAGAAAATAAAGAACTCAATATCTCTTTGAAACAACCCAACTGGATTTTAAAAAGCTCTTCTCCTGTTGCATTGCCTTTATTGAGCCGTGAAAATCTGAAGAACAGCACATCCTTTCGATTTCAATTATCTTCACCCCAAGATTACCAATTGCTTTTTATTCGGTATAGTGAAATGGAAAATACGATTTATCGCAAGCCTTTTCAAATTGTGGTAAAAGCAAGACGAATTTTTATTATGAAGCAGGATGAAGAATTTCCTGATAGTGAAGCAAAAATTATTACTTTTCATGAGGATTCAGGTTCTGAAGCAGATCAGACTCAGGAAAAAGCAGCTCAACCTGAGGTTGAACAGGAAGATTTTCGGCTGGATTTGGCTAACCGTTTATTTGATCAGGGCAAGTATAAAGAGGCAAAAAATCGCTTTGAAAGTGTGATTAAAGATGGATATTCAGATCCTGAGCTATTTTATAAATTAGGAGTTATTGAAAAGGCTGATGGAAATCTGGAACAAGCCAAAACTCACTTTGAGAACAACATGAATGACCAGGAAAATATCTATTACATCAAAGCTCTGCTGGAATATATTAATTTATTAAAAGAGCAAAATAAAAATCAGCAAGCATTGGATGCAATTTATAATCGAGGTTTTTCTTTAGAATTAGCAGAAGAAGATGCAGAAGAGCTGTCATTGTTATTAGCCGATGTTTATTATAACATGGCTGATTATTTTGAAGCTTCCCGTGAATATCAACGTTTTGTTCAACAATTTCCACATTCTTCTGCTATTGATAAAGCTCTTTTTTATCTAGCCTATGCAATGGAAAGCTATTTAAATAACCCAGATTATAAAGAATCAGCCCGCTTATATCAAAGAATATTAAATGAGTATCCTGAGTCAAATTATTTTTATTTAAGTAAAAATCGATTGTTATATTTAAAAAGACATTTTTTAAATATTTATTAAAGGGATTGGTTTTTTTAATGTTTCACGTGAAACAATTTGAAGATTATTAATGTTGAATGTTTCACGTGAAACATGGATTTAAAAACCTATGTATCTGGCTAAAATCATAGTCATATCATCTTTTCTATTATTATCACAATAGTGGAGAACTTCCGAAAAAATCAATTCTTTAATATCTTCAACACTTTGATCCGCATTTAATTCAATAATATCCATAAGCCATTCAACACCATTAAGTTGATTGTCTTTATCTTTAGCTTCAATGATGCCATCAGTATAAATGCAGAGAATATCTCCTGTTTGCAATTGTATAACCTGATCTTCTAAGGAATCAGAAATATCCTTCAGCAATCCTAAATAAATACCCTTTGTTTTATACTGGACACATTTTTTATCTTCTTGGTGATATACTATAAGATCGGTATGCGAGCCGGCATGTAAAAATTTTCCATTTCCTTTATATTTCATAAATACCATTGTCATAAATTGGCTTTCTTTTAAACGTTCACGAACATTTTCATTTAATATGTGATTGACTAATTGAATAGCAATTTTAGGCGTAATTTCAGTAATCCCTGTAACATGGGAATTAAAAGAAGTTTGCGCCATCATCATGATTAAACCAGGAGTGACACCATGACCGGAAACATCTCCTATGGCAAACCACATATTGCCCATAAAATCATAAACAATATCGTAGTAATCACCACCCACTTCTTCTGCTGTTTGCATACCAGCAGAAATTTCAAAATCGGGATGAGTGATAACTGGTGGACAAAGGGAAGTTTGAATGCGTTGAGCTATTTCCATTTCTCCTCTTAATCGTATTCTCTCTTTTTCTTTAGTAATGCTTTCTTTTATTTTTTCAGCCATATCATTTGTACAAATTGCCAGATGGCCTAATTCATCTTGGGATTTGATTTGAACCCTTTCATCTAGTTCCATTTGTGAAAATTTATAAACGACTCTGTTTAACTCAGTAATAGGTTTTAGGATTATTCTGTTTAAGCTGATTATTAAAACTAAAAACAGGACAAAAGCTAAAGTTGAAAATTGAATAATCGTTTTCGAGATGAGGCCATATATTTTTATTTTTAAAGGATGATCCGTTGTATATAATTCTAATGTACCTAAAGTCTCATGAATGCCATTTGATTGAAAGATAATTTTTGAAGTCAGGGTTTCATATGCTTTAGATCGTAATTTTTCAGGCTGATAATTTTCCTTTACTAGTTCAATGTATTCTCCGTTGTCATTTTTTTGCAATCCATAGTATAAATTTGTGTTATTGTTTTTAATGACAATTGCCAGGATATAATCCTTCCATAAAGACATTGAAACAAGTTTTCTCACATCACCATCATTATAATTCCAAAGGGGGTCGGTAATACTGAAAACTAATCGTTCCAGCTCTTTTTTGGACTCCTCTGAAAGTTTATTTCTTTCTAAGGAGCTTTCTCTGGCAAATACAATGACGGAAATAATAACAGTGATGATCAAAATAAAGAGACCTAAAAAAATGAGAAGCTTGGAAGTTAATGTTGTCTTTAGTCGATAATTTGGTCTTTTCATAATACAGATCCGTAGAAAATCATAATATTATTATAGAGATTATTTATAATTTAACAAGGCGTAAGATTTTTTCTGTTTTTCTATGATTGTATTTTCATTTCACTAAACAAGTTGCTCCACTTACTTTGCTTGCGGAAAAAAACCGGAGGTTTTCCCAAGGGGGTTTTTACTAAATGTTTTCCTTGAGAAAAACTTTGACCAGTGAAAAGGTGAATCCATTGATCATCAGGAAGATAAACTTCCCATTCTTCTTTTCCTTCCAGATAAACAGGAGCTACTAAAAGATCTCTGCCAAGTAAATATTGATAGGAAAGAGAAAATGTTTCACGATCATGTTCGTAATGGAGAAATAGTGGCCGCATGACAGGAATACCTGTTTCAGCATTTTCTTTTACAGCAGCTTTTAGATAAGGGGCCAGTTTTTGATAGACTTTAACCATAGATGCCAGAAACTTTATTGATTCATCATCAGAATAAAATTGCCAATTGGTGTCGGGGCGGTTCCCTTCATGAGTTCTCATCATAGGAGTGAAAGCTGCAAACTCAGTCCAGCGGTATAATAATTCTTTGGTACGTTTTAAATGATAAAGTGTTGTATAGCCTCCAATATCACTATGGTGTAGTCCTGCTCCCATTAGGCCTAATGAAAGGGCTGCAGGTATAACTGAGGCTAATCCATCATCTAAGCTCCAGTCAACATTCTGATCCCCTGCCCAGATCAGGGGGCAATATTTTTGTGAAGCCGTATATCCAGATCGCATAAAATATAAAATTTCTTTTTCTTTGCCCTTTTCTTTAACTGCTTCAGCATTACATTGTGCCCATAATACTGGCCATTTGTTATGCATTAATTCTCCGCTGATTCCATTGTAACATACTGCATCGGTTGGTAAATATTCTCCAAAATCCGCCATCCAACCTGCCAATCCCAGTTCAATCATATTTTCTTTTATAATATTTTTATACCACTCAAAAGCAGCAGGATTGGTCAGGTCGACAATACCGCCGTCAAATTCTCCAAAGTCGATGATATAATTGTCCCCTTTTTTATTCTTACAAAGATATCCGTTTTTTTCTGCTTCTGGAAAAAGTGTACCGTCTTGACAGATATAGGGATTGATGTATCCTAAAAATTTGATTCCTTTTTTGTCTAAGTTTGCGATTGTTTTTTTTAAGTTTGGATAGAGCTCCTCACTACAAACCCAATCCCATTTTAATCGTTTCCCAAAAGAAGTATAACGAATTCCCTGCCAGTCTTGAGCCCAAATGGCAGCTACAGAAACTCCTTTTGATTCAGCATTGGCTAAGTGTTCCAGACATTTTTGTGTTCCTCCCTGGACACCCATGGTAATTCCCTGATATACCCAATCTGGTAGTTCCGGTTGATTGCCGAAGTAGTTAGAGTTTTTCCGGACAAGATCCAACATGTTTTGTCCGTTAATAAACTCAATTTGTTGAGGAACTTCCCAAATTTCTAATTGATGATAATCGGGATGAGAAAAATCAAAATCCATATATGCTGAACTGTCAACATGACAGGTATAGTGGCGATTGGAAACAAAGGTTGGTAAGGGAAAGAAGGTTGTGTAATAATCTCCTCCAGCCCAGTTTTCATTATCTGCATGAAAAGTTGCTAAAGAGGATTTATTTCTGCCAACACCTTGTTCAGATACCCAGAGAGGAAAATTTTTTCCCCGCAAATTAAAATATGAAAACTGCTCTCCACATCCATAAATAGATTCATCAGGCTGAGCTGAAATTCTCAACCAGATACGATTTATAGATGGATCCATTTTTTTAAAATGAATTACAAGTCGATCCTCTTTTTTTTCAACTATGATTTTGATTGATAAGAGGCCATTGCGGGAAAAAATGACTTCCTGGTCATTCAATACTTTGTATTCTCTCAGAGCCATTTTTTCCAAAAGCCGGTCCTTGATTTTAAAGTTGCCATGTAGCATTTGGTATTCTGCTTGCCCGGTACCAGCAAATATGACTGGTTTTGACTGGCTGTGTTTGATTAAAAGTTTGTTGTCTAGGCTGATGGATAATTCCTGGTTTTCTACTGAAAGCATAAATTTTCCTTGGTCTTCATGAAATTTTAGGAGAGCGTTCTTTGATCTGAATAGTAGTAAAAAAACACCCTGTTTTATGTATTATATGCTTTTTTATAAAAAAGCAAAAGAGAATATATTTAATTTTTTTCAGGGTGAAAATAATTATTTGTCACCTGGTGGTCTATAATCACTCTGAAAATCAGACAAGTTGTAAAAAATCCCAGATGAGGCTTTTTGCAAAATTGAAAAAAAAGGTCAATAATTGTTTTACAAAACTACATAAAATTTGCTTTTTGCTAGATATCAATTATAATTATATTGAGAAATGTTTCCTTTAATTATAAAAAAAGTCGTTTTAATAATCTTTTAAACTATTTTTAAAAGGTTAAGATTGATTTAATAATGGAGGAAATTTATGTGCTCTTACTTAAAAAAAACAACATTTCGATTGCTATGTTTAGTGATCATTCTCAATACCTCCTTTTCTTTTGAAAATAATATCCTAAAATTAGAAATACTGTCAGATTTAATAGAAATTGAAATAAAAGATGCCCTTTGGGAATTTAATGATGACAGAGTTAATGAAGTTATGCATATAGCCATGGAAAGTTCGATCATTACATCCAGTCTTTTTTTTGATCATAATGACCAGCTCTATAATGCTATTGTAAAAGATTATGGTGATCAATACATCATCGTGAAATCTCAAAAAGAATTACAGATTATTGATCCTTTTTTAGTTAAATCCATTAAAACTCAAGGAAATTATTTAGGTTTTTACATTTTAACATACCAGGAACATTTACTATACACTGGGGAAGATAATTTTGATTTTACTGTTAATATGATTTCAAAATTTATGGGTGCTTTACTCTGGAATTATAATTATAAAGTTATAAATACCTATCTGAGCTGGTTACTCGATCATAAAAATTTAGAGTATAACATTGTTTGTGCCCTTATCTGTAATCATAACAATAAAATTTTGACTGGGTATCAAAAACTACAGGATAATCAATTACAGGTTATAAAAAATTCAGAAGAATTACCTAACTATTTTATGATAAAAAAACAGGAAATATTTTATTCGGATAGAAAATTAGGTGAGTTAATCATCTACTATCATTATGCAGATTTTTGAATGAAACTTCACTTGACAAAGCCTGTCTATTCAAGGTAAGGTACAGATAAGAAAAACAGGTGGCCAGATAGCGAGGCAGAATAGGGAAGCAGGTGGAAATCCTGCACTAATGGATTAGCTGTAAACGGGGATGAAATAACCAGCTCTATTTAACGATAGGTTAAAAGTACAGAGAAGGTCACTGTTCTTGTACTCACAATTTTGAGTATTGAGGATGGGAAGATGGTTGAGAGTAAGTAGATCCGTAAGTCAGAAGACCTGCCTGATAACCAATTTTTATTATCTCTTTATTAAATACTTCTTATTTGTCTTTCTTTTCCTCTGGTTTTCTTATTTATAACATCGGTTCTATATCAAAAACAGGATTTGTAATGAAAGGTATTATCATTGCTGCCCCTCATAGCGGTTCCGGGAAAACCCTTTTTAGCATAGGATTAATGAAAACCCTAACCAATCAAGGTTATGAAGTCGTTCCTTTTAAAGTTGGGCCTGATTATATTGATCCCATGTTCCACCACATAGCAATCAATCAGAAAAGTTCAAATTTAGACAGTTACATGCTGGATGATCAAACAATAAAACAACTTTTCTCAAAAAAAATGAAAAAAAACTCAATGGCTGTCATTGAAGGGGTGATGGGATTTTATGATGGTTATGCTTATTCTGTTAAAGCTAGTACTTATGATATTGCCAGAATATTGCAAATTCCCACAATTTTGATCATCAATGCACAAGGTGCTTCCGTTAGTTTACTAGCCCAAATAGCTGGTTTTTTGAATTACCAGAAAGGGAACCAGATTAAAGGGATTATACTGAACCAGATTAAAAATTTACACCATTACGAAGCAATGAAAAGCAAAATTGAAGAAGAACTCTCTGTTGAATGTTTGGGCTATTTACCTCCAATGGCTAATGTGAACTTTTACTCACGGCATTTAGGGCTTATTCAGCCTGCTGAAATTCCTCAAATTCAATCAATGATTAACAAAATTGCTAAAACCATTGAAGATACGGTTAATATTGATCGCTTAGTTGCTTTAAGTGATATCAAAACAGCTAAAGTAGATAATGACTCACCAGTCAATAAAAAACAATTACGAATTGGAATTGCCTTTGATCAGGCTTTTTCTTTTTATTATCAGGAAAATTTAGATTTCCTGCAGGACAATAATTTTGAACTGGTATTTTTTAGCCCTCTATCCGATCCGGAACTGCCGAAACAGCTGGATGCACTTTATCTGGGGGGAGGATATCCTGAAGTATTTGCCGAACCATTACAGCAAAACCACAGCCTCAAAAAAGAGATTAGAACCAAACTGGAAAAAGGATTTCCTTGTTTTGCAGAATGTGGCGGGCTTATTTATCTAGCTAAAAATGTCATCACTGATCAAAAGTATCAAATGGTTGGTTTTTTTGATTTTGAGATTGAATTAACCGACAAGCTTCAGCATTTTGGCTATGAAGAAGTAGAGCTTGCCGGGGCAACAACCTTTGCTCATGAATTTCATTATACTCGAATAAAAGAAAGTTCACTTGCCAACACTAATTATGAGTTTAAGTATTCTGTAAAAAAAAGAAACAAATCCTGGCAGGAAGGGTATTCAAGAAAAAATGTCATTGCTGGTTATCCTCATATTCATTTTCTTTCTAACCAGCAATTTAGTTTAAAAATTATTGAATTATTTAAAAAAGGAAAGTCCCAATGATAACTGATCCACTGGAAATAGAAAAAAAAAGTTTTGAAATCATCACAAATGAGTTAAATACGAATCATATACAAATTCCCAAAAAATACGAAAAAATTATCAAGAGGGTAATCCATACAACAGCAGATTTCGAATATGCTAGTTTATTCCAATTTTCTGATGATTTTCTTACAACTATCACCCAGGCCATTAAAACGGGCTGCCGTATATATGCAGACACCAATATGATTATTGCTGGTGTTAATAAACACCATTTAGCCAAAAATCGCTGTGAAATTTATACACTGGTTCATGAGCCAGCTATTCGGGAAGAAGCAAAGGCGAAAGGAATCACCCGATCTTTATTGGGAATGGATAAAGCCTGCCAGGATGGACAAACAAAAATTTTTGTTATTGGTAATGCACCAACAGCTCTTTTTCATTTGTATAAAAAAATTGAAGAAGAAAAGGTTCAGCCTGCAGCAATTATTGGAGTCCCCGTGGGATTTGTAGGTGCTGGTGAATCAAAAAATCAAATTGCTTTATCTAAAATTCCTAATCTGATTATTAAAGGGAGAAAAGGGGGCAGTACTGTTGCTGCCTCAATTTTAAATGCAATTTTATACCATTACTTATGAGTCTTTTATGAATGAATATTACCAGACAATCAATGGAAAAAAACTCAAACTGGGATTTACAACTGGTACAGCAGCAGCTTTAGCTGCCAAAGCAGCTGCCCGGATGCTGAAAAATCAACAGATCATTACAGAAATAGCGTTGATTACTCCGGCAGGTATGGAAATGAACACCAGAGTTTTTGATCAAAAATTTACTGCCCAATATGCAGAGTGTTCTGTGGTAAAAGATGCTGGAGATGATCCGGATGTAACCAATGGCTTAAAAGTACACTGCAAAGTCAGTTATCAAAAAACCAATCAAATTGAAATTATTGGTGGACATGGAATTGGCAAAGTAACCAAAAAAGGTTTAAGTGTGGCAGTCGGAGAAAAAGCCATTAATCCTCAACCCAAAAAAATGATAAAAGAGGCTGTCGCTAGTATTCTGGATGATAAAGGATTATGTGTTAAAATCTGGGTTCCTCAGGGAAAAGAAATTGCCAAAAAAACTTTTAATCAAAAGCTGGGAATTGTAGATGGTATTTCCATTTTAGGGACAACTGGTATTGTAAAACCAATGTCCCAGGCAGCCATAATTGAAACCATTATACTGGAACTGAAAGTTTTAAGAGAACAATCTGCTACTGTTATTCTGACATTTGGTAATTATGGGAAAGATTTTGTCATCCATTCTCTGAATCTTCCGGAAAAAAACATTATTAGTATGAGTAACTATTGTGGAGAAATTTTAAAACAGGTTATTCAGCTTGATTTCCAGTCTGCCATACTGGTAGGGCATATCGGTAAAATAGTCAAATTAGCTGGTTCCATTTTTAATACCCATTCTAGTATTGCCGATGCCAGATTGGAAATTTTAGCCAGCCATTTTGGCTATTTTTCTGGTGATATGGAAAGAATGAAAAAAATTTTTACTAGCAATACAACAGAAGAGGCAATTGAGTATATTGAGGATTCACAGTTTTTTCACTATTTTGCTCAAGTGATTCACAATAAGATTTTTGATTTTTTGAAAATAAAACACTGGAATTTAAAGGTAATGATTTTTTCTCAAAGCAGGGGGTTGCTTGGTGAAACCAGCTAAAATAAATATTGTGGGAATGGGCCCTGGAAATCCTAAATACATTTTTCCGTTCGTTTACAAAATAGTGCAAAACAGTGATATGGTTGTTGGGGCTAACCGCTGTCTGCAAAATTTTGATTTAAAAAATAAAAAAGTGATTCCTATCCAATCTTCCATAAATCAAGTAGTGGATTCAATCCAAAAAAACAGAGACAAAATAATCACTGTCATAGCTAGTGGCGACCCGCTTTTTTTCGGTATTGCCCGTACGTTCCAGCGCTTCTTTTCTATAAATGAATTAAACATAGAACCAGGTGTTTCATCTGTTCAATACCTATTAAGCAAACTTGGCAAATCCTTACCTGATTATCATTTAAACAGTATGCATGGACAAACACAAGATGTATCAAAACTGATTCAGCAATATAAAAAAATAATTTTATTAACAGATAAGAAACACAATCCTCAAATGATTATTGATGAATTAATAAAACTGAATCAATTTAACTTCCAGATGACAGTAGGTTATCAGCTCTCGTATGAGAATGAAAAAATCATCTGCGGATCACCGGTTAATATATTAGCCCAATTACCAGACGATCCATTATCCATTGTCGTTATTGAAAGGAAAACCGAATGTATCACGGAATAAAGGATCAAGACTTTATCAGAAGTCAAATCCCAATGACCAAAGAAGAGATCAGAGCTATTGTACTGAGAGAATTAAAGTTACAACCCAGTTCTATCCTTCTGGACATTGGAGCGGGAACAGGCTCTATCTCTATTGAAGCAGCACAAATTACACAGCAAGGAAAGGTTTGGGCAATTGAAGAAAAACCTGAAGCAGTTACATTAATTCAGAAAAATATAAACAAATTTGGTATTAAGAATATTAAAATTATTCAGGGACAGGCTCCAGACTGCCTACAGAATTTACCTGGCTTTACTCACGCATTTATCGGAGGATCTGGAGGAAGAATATCTGAAATTCTTACTTATTTAAAAAACCAAATATCCCGGCCTGGATATATAGCCATTACCGCTATCAATCCAGATACAGTTAGCCAGAGCTATTCATTTTTGCAGAACCAGGGTTTCCAAGAAATAAAAAGCATATTAGTCCAAATATCCCGGTCGGAAAGAGCGGGTAACTCTGTTTTATACAAAGCCTTGAATCCAATTTATATCATCAGTGCAAATATATAAAGTAATTAATAAAGGAGCCATAATTGACAAAAGTCTATTTTATAGGAGCTGGTCCTGGTGACCCGGAGCTGCTCACGATCAAAGGAAAAAAAATAATTGATCAAGCTGATATTATTATTTATGCAGGTTCTCTGGTTAATAAGGAGATCCTGAAAGACCATAAAAAAGATGCTCAAATCTATAACAGCGCTGAAATGACACTGGAAGAAATTACTGGTATCATGCTGAAAGAAAGGGAAAATGATTGTTTGATTGCCCGGGTACATACTGGTGATCCTTCCATCTATGGCGCAATTAAAGAGCAGATAGATTTTTTACATCAACATGGTATTCCTTATCAAGTTATTCCAGGGGTCAGTTCTTTTACCGCTGCGGCAGCTATCTTAGAAGCAGAGTATACACTGCCTTCTGTATCACAGACAGTCATTTGTACTCGAATAGAAGGAAGAACAAAGGTTCCTGCTGAAGAAAAACTGTCTGCTTTAGCCAAACACCAGTCCAGTATGGCCATATTTTTATCCATTGGACTGATTGATCAGGTTATTCAAGAATTATTGACAGCCTACCAGGAAGATACACCTTGTGCTGTGGTATATAAAGCCAGCTGGCCAGATCAAAAAATTCTAAAAGGAAAGCTTAATCAAATTGTACAGCAAGTTAAGGAAAACCAGATTTCCAAACATGCATTATTACTGGTCGGTCGCTTTTTAGACACAAAATATGAAAAGTCAAAACTTTATGATAAAAATTTCTCTCATGGCACCAGGAAAAGCCGGTGAAAAAAAGTGTCATTGCAATTACCAAGAAAGGGATTGCTTTAGGAGAAAAAATTGTGAATTGGAATTCTCAATATGAACTTTATCTTAAAGCAGAATATTATAAAGGTAAAAACCAGAAATTTTACGGTTCGGTTATGGAATTGGTAAAATCACTCTTTCAGCAATCCCGGAGCCTTATTTTTATTTGTGCAACAGGCATAGCAGTCAGAGCTATTGCTCCATTGCTGAAGGATAAAACCAGAGATCCGGCTGTTTTGGTAATTGATGAGCAGGGCCGCTTTGTGATCAGCCTCTTATCCGGCCATTTAGGCGGAGCAAATGCAGAAGCCAGTGAGATTGCTGCCTTTTTAAACGCTCAAGCCGTTATTACCACAGCTAGTGATCTTAATCAAAAAATCAGTATTGATTTATTTGCCAAAAATAACCATCTACTCATTGATAACATGGAAATGGCCAAAACATTGACTGCTATGCTGGTGAATGAAGAAAAAGTTGCTATGATTAGTGATATTTCCATTGCCGTTCCTGATTACCTCAATCTGCCACACAATCAGGCAAAAGGTATTATTTATATAGGAAATCGGCAAAAAAAATTTAATATACCCGCCGTCAGGTTGATCCCAAAAAATATTATCCTGGGACTTGGTTGCAGAAAAGGTAAACCAGGGAATGATATTATAAATTTTATCAAAACCCAACTCAAAGCTATAAGGATTGATCCTGGCAGTATCCAGAAAATAGGGACTATTAATATTAAAGAAAAAGAAGCAGGGATATTAGAAACTGCTCAGTATTTTCATGCAGATCTGGTTTTTTATAGTAAAGATCAGCTTAACCAGGTAGCAAAGCAGTTTAAGCAGTCTGAATTTGCCTTTAAAACCACTGGCACAGGGAATGTCAGTGAAGCCTCTGCCTTTTTAGCAGGTCAGAAGAGAGGAACCTTTCTTTTAAAAAAAGCTGTTTCTAATGGAATTACCCTCTCTGTTTTTCAAACCAGCTTCAACTATGAAGAAGAACAAAATTGTTTTAAAGACAGGTGAGATACTTGTTCAAACAGAAAGGCAAAAAAAAGCAATGAGTAAAATATATATAATAGGAACTGGCCCCGGAAACCGACAGCATATGACTGAAAAAGCGCTAACCGCAATTGAAAAAAGCGAAGTCATTATTGGTTATGAGACTTATCTCAATTTAATAGCTGAGTTAATCACTAATAAAACTGTTTTCTCATCAAAAATGCGGAAGGAAAAAGAACGTTGCCAGCAGGCGATTGATTTAGCTTTAAAAGGAAAAGCTGTTAGTTTAATTTCTGGAGGTGATCCAGGGATTTATGGAATGGCAGGAATTCTGTTGGAATTAATTAAAAAAGAACAGTATACCATTGATGTTGAAATCATTCCAGGAATTAGTGCAGTCAATGCAGCAGCAGCCGTCTTAGGTGCCCCTTTAATGCATGATTTTGTCTGTATTAGTCTCAGCGATTTATTAACAGACTGGCAATTAATAAAAAAGAGAATTCATTGTGCAGCACAAGGAGATTTTGTTATTGCATTGTACAATCCCTGCAGCCGGAAACGAATTAACCAGATCAAGGAAGCACAGCAGATCCTGCTGAAATATAAAGATAAAAGCACACCCGTAGGGGTTGTAAAAAACGGAATGAGAGATCAGGAAGAGTCCTTTCTCACGAGTTTAGATATGTTTTTAGATTACCCAATTGATATGTCTACATTGATAATTATTGGAAATTCCCATACTTATATTGCTGATAATAAAATGATTACCCCCCGAGGATATTCCATATGATCTGGATTATGGCTGGAACCAGTGAATCCAAAAAAATTATTGCTTATTGTCCAGAAGAGCAAAGGATTATTACTGTTGCAACTGCTTTAGGAAAGGAAGAATTTCAAGAATACCCCAATTTACATCATAAAGCCATGTCTTATGAAGAAATGCTGATCTTTATCGATCAAAATCAAATTCGTGTTATCATCGATGCTACCCACCCTTTTGCTGCTAATGCCTCACAAAATGCTATACTGGCAGCTAAGTCAAAAAAAATTCCTTATTTTCGCTTTGAAAGAAAGAATACTTTTATTGATCAGCAGTACTTATATGAAAGTTATGAGGAAGTCATTCAAAAGTTGCAGCAGCAAACTGGAAATATTTTGATAACGACAGGTATTAAAAATCTTAATTGTTATCAATCCATCACTCATAACCGTTTGTTTATTAAGATTATTCCTCATCAGGCTGCTTTTTTAGCCTGTGAAAAGGCCGGTTTTTCTGCAGATCATATTATAGCCTTAAAGGGAATTCTTTCTATTCCAATGTTACAGGCGATTATTCAGGAATTCCAGATAAAACACCTGGTCATGAAGGATAGCGGATGTGAAGGAGGAACCAATCATAAATTACAAGCTTGCTTATTAGAAAAAGTAAACCCTTATGTAATAAAAAGGGAACAACTGAATTATCCCCAAGTTTTTCACACAATAGATGATTTAGTTCACTATTTAGAAAAAACCAAATACTTCCTTAATATAAAACATTGTTTTTAAATCTGTTTTTAAAATATCTTCTCAAGGATAAAATGATTTTAAATTGACAAGGCAGTATGATTTTAGTATATTATTTCTTGAATAATCAAAGAAAGAGAAGTGAAAGTCTTCCGCTAGCCCGTAACTGTGATTTTAACTTAACTTGATAAGTTAGATAAGTCAGGTCGTTTGATATTCGCAAATCTATTATATTCATGACTTCGAGGATAGAGTCGGGAATATACCAAAACCTATGTAGTCATATAAAATTGGTATTACTCATTTGTTATTCAGTTTATCCTTGTTTATATTTTATTAGGATAGGTTTAATGTTTGAAAAGCAGATTAAGAGCATTTTTATTATCATGTTGTTCTGTCTTCCATTTTTTCTACTTCATTCACAAAAGAGGGGATCATTACAGCAGTTAGATTTCAATCAGCAAAATCAGCACACATTTATTACGCAAAAAGGAATTGCTGTCTCTTTAAATAGCATAACTATTTTCCAGGCAAATAACATGACTCATACAAGAAAACAATTTATATTAGAAAAAGTGATGATTTCCATTGGAGTCATTCATTTTGCTGTTGGAATTCCCTTGATTGTTATGGGAATTATCAATTATATTACCCCCTATCATAATTATTCATCCATAACCAATGATCAGGCAAAATACTTTACTCTTACTGGTTCCGTTATATTTGGTTTGGGAACAACCTTGTTTATACCAGGAGTGGTAAGTATTGGAATAAAAATTCGAAAAAGGAAAAAACAAATGAATAAACCAAAATCAGATCTTTCTTACTCATCTCAATTTTAAGGAGTTCCTATTGAAAACAAATTTACTATTTTTCTATTTTCAACAAGGGGGGCCTTTTATGTATCCTCTGTTTTTATTCTTATTTGGTGCCCTCTTTTTCATCATTGAACGGCTGCTAGTTTTTACTCAGTTCAACTGGAAAACCCGTTATCAAATCAGTGATCTTAATCAAAACTATACGATAAAAAAACAAAATCGATTTACTTTGATTCTTAAAAGCAACCTGAAATACTTTTATAATAATGGTGAAAAGTTTAATCAAATGATGGAAGTTGATATGCAAAACATTATTAACTATCTGGAAAAAAATCTCAATTATTTAACAGCCATTGCTACTTTAGCACCCATTACTGGCTTTTTAGGTACTGTTTCCGGGATGATTATTGCTTTTAAAGATATCACCAATGCAGCAGATGTGACCCCGCAATTAGTTGCCGGCGGTATTTACGAAGCCCTGATCACTACTGCTACAGGATTGCTCATTACCATATTTACTTCTTTTTTTTATTTCTTGTTCACAGGAAAAATCAAAAAGTATATTACAAACCTTGAGCTGACAGTTAATGAAATCTATAAAGCAATTGAAACAGGAAAATTACAAGATTATGAAAATTAAAAAACACTCTAATATCCAGGCTGATTTTTGGGAAGGGACAATGAGTGATATTGCTTTTCTACTCATCATTTTTTTTATACTCACTACTTTTTTCAGTCTCCCCTATATTTTAAAATTCAACCAGGCTTTTTCCAATCAGGAAAATATCCGTGAAGACCAATTAACTACTATCGAGATCAATGAACAAGGTATCATATTATTAAACAATAAAACCATTACATTAAATAAATTATCAAATTCATTTAATCAACAAGATAAATACCGGATAAAAGTGCATGCGAAACGGCCATACCAGGAATTCATTGATTTGCTAAATCTATTCTATGAACATAGAATCACAAAATTTGAGGTTGATACACAAAATGAAACTTAAAACAAAAAAGAATACATTAAATATTCCAGTTACCAATATGGCTGACATTGCCTATTTACTTTTAATTTTTATTATAATTTTAAGCCTATTTAATAAAAATTATCAATCAGGTGTTGAGCTTCCCATATCTACTGGTTCGGAATTTCAGGATAAGGGAAATCAACTGGTCATAACACAAAAGGATTATTTATTAAATGATCTGGTAATCCTGAACATTCGTACTTTAAAAAAAGAGTTACTTAAAATTGATAAAAGCAAACCAGTAAAGATTATTGCAGACCGTGAATTGGATTTTAGTTATATTCGCAATACTTTATCTGTTTTAAAAGAACTCAAATTTAATAAAATTGAATTTTTGGTTTCCGATTAAATGAATAATAATTTCATTTCGTTTTCAATCACCCTGTTTATCACATTCCTCATATTTTTTATCCCAACTAAGCAAAGTAATCCCGTTTTAAAGGAAAAAGCAGTCCAAAAAAAAGTTGTAATTAAAAACTTCACTCTGATGAATTATAAAATCATCCCTAATCATCAATTACCATCTGAAGACAATACTAAAAAAAATAAAAAAGAAAAGAGAAAAGAGGAAAATAAAAATTCCCAGCAGGCAATAAAAAATAACCAAACAGAAAAAAAAGCAGAGTCCAAAGAAGTAGAAAAGCAAATTGATGCAAGTCAAGAAACCAGTAAGCCCATAAAGATCATTAATTATACCCCTGATTTTACCATTGACCAAATTCCTGTTTACCCGGATAAAGCAAAAAGAATGGGTCAGGAAGGAACAGTACAAATCTTAGTGATTACTGATATAAATGGAAAAATTCAGCAAGCTGTCATAAAAAAGTCATCTGGATACCCTTTATTGGATACATCAGCTTTAAAAGCAGTACGTAAATGGAGATTTTCTCAATTGAACTTACAGGATAATAAAAATTATTTTAAAACAGAAATCGAATTTAAGTTAAGAAAAAGATGAAATATAAACAATTTATTAATTTTATTACCTTACTCATGATCACTATTGTAGCATTGTCTGCTGAAGAAATCGACCTGGGTAAGATTGAAGTTATTGATGATCAGGAAAATCAATATGAAAAAGATGATCAACCAGAAACTTTTACAACCATTATTGAAGTTGATGAAAAAGATGAGACGAAAAACATTGCTGAAATATTATCTGCCTCAGCTGAAGTGTTTATTAAAGATACTGGTGGGGAAGCAGGAATCAGTACAGTATCTATTCGAGGAAGTACTTCCAAAAATGTTTTAATTTTAATAGATGGTTTACCTATCAATACTGCTGGAAACAGTTCTTTTGATATTAGTATGATCCCTGCGAGTTCAGTGGAAAAAATTGAAATCATTCGAGGGGGGGATGCCTCATTATATGGTCCTGGAGCCATGGGTGGTGTCATCAATATCATTACCAAAAAAACCGATAGAAACTATTTTAAAAACACAGTCAGTTCAAAGCTCAATCAATCATTTCATAACATTATGTCATCCGGGATTTATCATCAGCACTTTGATCTCTTTATTTCTCTGGATTATCTTTATGACCAGGGAAATTATCAGTATTTTGATAATAATGGCACAGAGTTCAATGAAGAGGATGATACTTTACAAGAACGAGCACACAATTGTGTTGAAAAAAACAGCTTGCTCTTAAAACAAAATTTTTATTTTCCACAAAATATTACTGCTGGTTATAGTTTTCATTATAATGTGAAAAAAAATGAAATAGCTGGACCTTTAACTTTTGAAAATCATTTTGAAAATGCTTTTTTTAATACTAGTTTAATGAATATAGGAACAACATTCAGTTTAGGAAACTCTAATCCCTACTTTACAGGAGATTTTTTCCTGAATTACAAAAAAGATTATTACCAGTATACTAATCCCCAAGAGTATGGCGGAGCCAGTTTAGAATCTACCAGAACAACCCATTTTGTTAAACATAAATTTCATTTTCAAATACTGGCCATCCCTTTTAATCTATTACATGTAATTGGTGAGTTTTCTTATGAAAATATAGAGGGAATCAGTCAGGACGAAGACCTATTTATTGCTGAAACAATTATCCCATCCAGAATAGAAATCTCAGGAATTATCAGAGATGAGTTTCTGGTTTATCATGAAAAAATCGGGATGATACCAACTGCCCGTTTTCAATACAATAGTGATTTGGCTAAAAAATTTCACTTTTTATGGAATCTGGGAGCTTTTTTTAAACCGGCTAAAGGTTTAAAATTGAAATTCAATGGTTTTCATGCTTTTAGAAACCCGGATTTTACTGAAATGTATTACTCCTACGGCCAATATGTAGGAAACCCAGATCTTAATCCTGAGATATCCTATGGAGGGGATGCGGGGATTCACTACAAACATAAATACTTCTTTGTTGAATCGGCTTTCTTTTGTACCTATTATCAAAATTTAATCATGTATCTTTTATCTTATGGATTTGTATATAAACCCAAAAATGTGGGAAATGTCATCTCTTTTGGAGGAGAGTTTCGTTTTCACTTTCATATGATTAAATTTTTTAACATTCAGCTCAGTTATACTCTCAATTATGTCAATGATTGGGAAGATTTAAAAAATGGAATTTTAAAACAATTACCAGCTCATCCGCTGCAAACTCTGGTTAGCAGCATTAAACTAAACTTTCCTACTAAAATATTTCAGTATAATCTGGGGACACAGTTTAAATTTGAAGACTCAATTTTAATTACCTATAATGGTAGTAAATTTATTCCCCCCAAAATCATGATCGATTTTTTTTGGAGAGTCACAGCCCAGGATATAAAAATACTGGAACAGAACATCATCAATTTCACAATATTTATGAATATCAATAACCTGCTCAATATCTACACAACAGATGTGAGAAATTATCCATTAGAAGGATTTAGTGTGGAAATCGGCAGCTCATTTCAATTTTAAATTTTCTAGTTTTTAATTATAGTATTATTCTATTAGAAGCATAAATTGAGCATCTCCATAACGATTAGCTGAGCTGGAATATTGATCATGGATATCCAGAGTTTCCGGATCAAGAATATAAAGTTTGTTTCCATTAAATTCCGTCACAAATAACTGGTTGGACTTAGCAGCAAATTGAATGTCCGGGATATACGCCATTCCATGTCCTCCGGGAAAAGTTCTGTTTTTATTTTCGATCCAGGGTGATTGAGAAGCATCATAATAGCGCAGTGTTCCATTTCCCAGGTTACCTGTCCAGGCCTGGTCGTTATAAATGCAAAATGCGCCAAATGAGCTTTCGCCGGCTTGAGTAACAGGAACAATTGCAGAAGGATTTGACATATTCACCGAGTTTAAATCAACGGTTTCTATTTTGCCATCTTCTAAAAAGCCGCTGCTATAGCTGCCGCTTGAGATAATATACAAAATATCATTACTGATAAGCACCTGGTTGGTGTCTTTTGCTCCAGCATCAATATAACCAATGATACTGCTGCTGGCTAATGAAAAAACAGCAACTCGTCCCGGATTTCTGGTTTTAGTTGCTCCATTTTCTTCCGAGTACATGCAGGCGATAAAGATATAATCATTGGCTAATGAATCCCATAAAGTAATTCCCTGCGGAAAAGGATAATAAATTTTACTGCTTTCATTCAGTATTTCTAAATCATGAGTTGCAATATGACTGCCACTCAGGTTGTAAACTAGTAACTGGTGCGTTAAATAGGCAGTCACATAAATTTGATCATTATAGATAGCTGCTTTAAAAGGATTGGTTCCTGTTCCTGTAGAAAACTCATTTTTAATTTCAAAGGTTTTATAATCATAAATCAGGATTGAATTGGCTAAAGAATTGACAATATAGACATTGTTTTTATGTTTTATGATTTGATTGGGACTCTGTCCGGTTTGAACAGTACTTTCTGTTAGAGATTCACCTTCTTTTTTGATAAAACTTAAATTCTCACTTAATCCGTTAATGACGGTTAAATAGGGAGATTCGATATCAAAAGCTGCTTCCTCTTCAGGATAATGATAGGGATAGGTACAGCTATTAAATAAAAACAGGACTGTACAGAAGAAAAGAATGAAATATATTATTTTTTTCAATTTTATTTCTCACTTTCTTGAAATGAGTGGGTTTAACAACCCTCCAGTATAACCGGA
>JAKSBL010000482.1 GCA_022361115.1 Spirochaetota bacterium
ATTGCTGCATACAAAATATAAAGAAAAATTTCCCAGGGGGATCAAATGAATTTACAGGAACCATTAACTAAAACTTTAGATAAATCCATCATTACTTTTATTGAAGAGTGTAAGAGTAAGGCTAATTCGGAAAGTTTTCTTATCTCCATTTTGCATAAAGTTCAGGGAAAATATGGCTATCTTTCTCAAGAGCACATGCAGGAAGTTGCTGAAACCCTGGGAGTGCCGGCATCAACTGTTAGTGGAGTTGCTACTTTTTATCATTTTTTTCGATTGACTCCTAGGGGTAAGTATAATATCTCAGTCTGCATGGGAACTGCCTGCTATGTAAAAGGGGCAGATAAGGTAGTTGAAGAATTTAAGGACCATTTGGGGATTGCAGAAGGAGAAACAACACCAGATATGATGTACTCACTGGAGATTACCCGTTGTGTAGGGGTATGTGGCCTTGCTCCAGTAGTTATTGTAAATGACAAAGTCTATGGTAAGGTCGCACGGGAACAAGTGCCAGGTATAATTGCTGAACTAAGAAAAATAGATGAAGAACAAGTATAAAATAAAGAGCGGGATAATCAAAATCCCGCTTTTTAGTATAATGATTCTATGATTAATCTATCAATGCTGGATTCTCATGTTCATCTTTCTCAATCTGTCACCAGTTTTGATCCCCACAAGATCTATTTTATCAATTCAGTTGATTCTTCAGACTGGATGATTTTGCAGGATATTTCTTCTAAACACCAGAATATCATACCCTTTTATGGAATTCATCCCTGGTATATTCAGAAAACAGGTGATTCTGATTTACAGAAATTGGAAGTTTTATTAAATCAAAATGATGCTGCATTGGTGGGAGAAATTGGACTGGATCGGATAAAAGCTAAAAAAGATCCAGTCCAATTTTCTTTAGATAAACAAATTTATTATTTTAAAGAACAATTAAAACTGGCTCTTAAATATAGACGGGGAGTTTCTATTCATTGTGTAAAAGCCTGGGAAGAACTCTTTACTGTATTGAAAGAATTACACCAGCTCATTGGGAAAGATTTTAAAGCTATTCTCCATTATTTTAATGGATCAGTGCAAATCATGAATCGTTTAATCAAACAGGGTTTTTTTATATCCTTTTTTCCTAACCTCAATGAACAAAAAAATCCAAAAACTTTTCAAGCATTTCAGCTCTGCCCTTTGGATAAAATGTTTCTGGAAAGTGATCGCTATATAGGAGAAAGTGAAAAATATATTGTTGCCCATTATCAGAATGTGAGCTTGTTAAAAAAAATGAATTTTGCGGATCTCAAAAAGAGGATGTTAATAAATGGAGAGATTTTTACGAACAGAGCTCTTGCTGGGAAAAGATAAATTTCTCAGTTTAAGAAAAAAAACAGTAACTGTAGTTGGATTGGGAGCTGTCGGTAGTTTTGCTATCGAAGGGCTTAGCCGCAGTGGAATTCAAAATTTTGTATTGGTCGATTTTGATATTATTCATAAAACAAATATAAATAGACAAATCTATGCATTAGAATCAACCTTGGAAGAAAAGAAGGTTGATGTAGCCGTAAAACGAATTTTAGATATCAATCCTCAAGCTCAAGTGATCCCTTTACCTATTTTTGCTCACCACGATTCTTTTGAACAAATATTTCAAACCCAAACAGATCTGGTGATTGATGCTATTGATTCGGTAAACCCCAAGGCGAGTTTATTAGCAGAAGTCTGGCATCGTAAAATACCAGTGCTCTCTTCCATGGGGGCTGCTTTAAGAACAGATCCATCTTATATCCATGTAGGTGATTTGATGAAAACAACAGGTTGTCCTCTAGCACGAATGATGAGGAAACGGTTGAAGAAAAAAAAAGTTGGCAAAGGGATTACAGCTGTCTACTCTACAGAAAAAATCGATTTTGAATTTTCTGAGAATAATGGTACCTCTGATGAATACTATCAAAGGGGAAGACAACGTCAGGCATTAGGTAGTTTACCCACCATTACCGGAATTTTCGGATTGACCATAGCAAACCTGGCTATTAAAAAATTATTAGAAGAATAATATCTACCACAAAGGAGTGCACGACACACACAAAGAATGAAAAAAAATTAACATTCTATCTTCGTGTATTTCGTGCACTTTTGGGTATAATAAATTTTTAGTATTTAATTTTTTCTAATGAGACTCTCACCTTGCATTTCACCTGGTACTGGTAATTCCATAATATCTAATAAAGTCGTAGTTAAATCAGCCAAACGGCCACCAGTTGCTTTTAAAGATACCTTATCTTTCTGTAGATTATTCCGATTAGAAATCAAGGTTAACCAGACTAAATTATTAGTATGAGCAGTCATAGGTTTATGGGTAATATAATCCAGCATTTGTTCTGCATTTCCATGATCAGCTGTTAATAAAACCACACCATCTTTTTCTAAGATTGCGTTTACTACATCACCGACACATTCATCTACTGCTTCACAAGCTTTGACGGCAGCCTCAAAGATGCCAGTATGCCCAACCATATCAGGATTAGCATAATTGAGAACAATCACATCATACTTATCAGAATGAATAGCTTCTACTGCTTTATCCCGTACTTCATAAGCACTCATTTCTGGTTTTAGATCATATGTGGCAACTTTAGGTGAAGGCACTAAAATACGGTCTTCATTTTCAAATACTACATCAGATTGGCCATTAAAGAAGAAAGTAACATGGGCGAATTTCTCAGTTTCAGCAATTCTCACTTGATTTAAACCTTTTTCTGCCAAATACTGACCAAATAAGTGGCTTAAATCAATTGGAGGAAAGGTAACTTTTACCTCTGCTCGGTTAGAATTTTGAATACCTTCATAATATTCTGTAAAACAAGTATAAGTAAGATTTTGTAGATTTTTGGTTTCAAATTCATTAAAGTCATTTAAAACAAAAGCTTTTGTTAACTCACGGGTTCTATCTAATCGATAATTAAAAAAGATAATACTATCATTGTCATTTACCGGTAGAAACCCTTTTAATTTACGAGGTTTAATAAATTCATCGTTTTCACCTGCTTCATAAGCATGGTCAACTGCTTGATAGATATTTTCAAATTCTCCTTCAGCTTCTCCTTTTGTTAATAGATCATATGCAAGCTTTACCCGTTCCCATCGATTATCCCGATCCATGGCATAATATCGTCCGACAATCGAGCCAAAGATACCAGTATCTGCTTCTTTCATAGCATTTTCAACTTCTTCAATATACTTTTTAGTTGATTGAGGCGGGGTATCTCTTCCATCAGAAAAAACATGAATAATTAATTGTGTTTTTGGTAGATCTAGTTTTTTTGCTAATTGAATAACAGCAATAAGATGATCATTGTGAGAATGAACTCCCTGATCTTGAACTAAACCCCAGACATGTACATTACTATTTGCTTTTTTTGCTTTTTCAATAGCATATATTAAGTTCTCGTTTTTAAAGAAAGAGCCATCATCAATAGAATTACTAATTCTGACCAGTGATTGATAAACTACTCTCCCAGCGCCCATATTAAGATGACCCACTTCACTGGACCCCTGATTAGAAGGTGGTAATCCTACGTTTTCTCCTGAAGCAACAATTAAAGTAGAGGGGTATTTTTCTAAATATTCATCATGATTGGGAGTATGAGCATGATAAACTGCATTCATCTTGTGGTCAGGATTATAACCCCATCCATCACGAATCAATAAACAATAAGGTTTTTTTGCCATAATAATTCCTTTAATAAATCCATTAATATTTTAATAAGAAAATACAAGTTATTAGCAGACAGATTTCTTATAAATTTTTATTAATAATAGTAAAAAATAAAATTGGGGTCAATCTTTTTCTTACACTTTGAATGACTAAGTGAATATTAAAAGAAAATATATTCTAGTAAATGTTTTATTTTAATATCGAGACTAAGAATCTCGAGTAACGGTGCCAGGCACAGTATTTAAAATTTAAAAAAACTCAATAGGATCTACTCAAAACTTCCTTGTATTCCTTCTCCATTGCCAATAGAACTTCCAAAC
>JAKSBL010000617.1 GCA_022361115.1 Spirochaetota bacterium
AAGAATTCATGCTGCGCGCCTCACCGGACGTACACAAAACATACATATATAACAAGTCACGACACGGGTCCAAAGGACCCTTAACCCGGCTTCCGCCGGGTCTGTTTCGGGCTTCACTAGAATAATTTTTATGCATTTACGTCAATAATAACGGACCTAATTCGAGCAAACTCAGTTTGAAACATCATCCTGCCGCACGGCAAAGTATTGATTGATTTGGTCCAAAAACGCACTTTTGGAAGCTCATTTCTCGGTCAATAGTGAACGTATTTGGTCAAACTTGACATCATTTGGGAAATACCTATTATTATAAATGACTGCTAATTGTCTTATTGCTTTATATAAACCAGTAAAGGAATCATATGAGAAAAATTATCAACTTATTTCAGAACAAACCCATTATTCCTATTGTCATCTTACTTGGCATCATCGGTATGATTATTATTAACACCCAAAAGCTGGATGTGGACACTTCCGAAAGATCGTTATTTATTAAAAATGACCCGGAACTGGTATTTTATGACGAAACAGTGGAAAAATTTATTTCCGACAGTATGGTGATGATTTATATTGAAGACCAAAATATTTTCACCTTTGAAAAACTGACTCTGATCGAAAACATGCTTTTTGAACTGGAAAAAATAGATGGTGTTATCAATGTTGAAAGCCTTTTTGATGCAACCAATTTTAAGAGTGATGAAGATTTTCTCAATCTTGATCCCTTTATTGATGAAATTCCCGAAGACCAGGCGGATATTGACCAGATAAAGCAAGATGCATTGAAAAATCCAATCGTGATGAACAATCTGCTATCAAAAAGCACCCACCATCTGGTCATTAAACTTTTTTTCGACCCAATCCAATCCCGGGAAGAAAATTCTTTTGATGTTCGTATAGTGAATGAAATTGAAAAAATTTTAAATAATAACCGGTCCCATTTTACTGAGATTTTTCAAACCGGTAATCCCTTTGTGAAAAAAACCATTTTTGATACGATGATGCGGGAAAGAATGATTTTATATCCGATATCCATTATCATTATGATGTTAATGCTGATCCTGACGATTCGTTCTCTTCATGGAGCTATCCTTCCTCTTTTAACTTCCCTGACCAGTATTGGGGCTACAATTGCATTTATGAATATTGTGAACATACCCTTAAATTTTCTGACATTTATTATTCCCTCTTTAATTGTTGTAATTGGTTCGACTGAAGATACCCATATCATTTTTGAATATTTTGAAGGAATGCAAATTTATAACAATCGGAAACAAACGATCAGTTATTTAGGAAAAAAAGTTGGGACAGCAATTTTGATCACTTCCATTACCACTTTTTTCGGATTTGCTTTTGTTTCAATTAATAAAATTACTGTATTAAGACAGTTCGGGATTGCTGCGGCTTTTGGAATGCTGATCAATCCCTTTATCACGGTTTTACTTTTTCCGGTTTACTTGCGTTTTTTAGGTCCTAAAAAAAACAAAGAAAGAAAAGAATATTTTCTTCATCATTTTATCAGTAAAGCGGCAAAAGTAATTTCTGAATTTGTCCTGAAAAGAAACAAATTGATTATTGGAATTTTTATCCTTTTTTCCATTTTTATCATGCTTTTTATTCCAAAAATCGAGCTGGAATACGAACCGATCCACCATTTTGAAAAAAAATCACCACTCAGGCAAAATGTGGATAAATTTGAAAAAAACGTATCAGGCAGCAGTACGATTTTTCTCCGGATCAAAGGTTTTGAAAACAGTACATTTACTCAGCCGGTATATCTTCAACAGATTTCGCAATTACAACAAAAAATGGAAATGATTGAGGGGATTGATAAAGTTACCGGAATTACCGACTATATCCAATTGATAAACCGGGAAATGAATTATGGTGATCTGTCTTTTTTTACTATTCCGGATAATGAGGATTTAATCAATCAATATTTTCTGCTTATGGATCCCTATGATATACAGCGCTTTATTACCAATGATTATGATGAAATTAATATAATCATCAATCACCATATTCAGACCTCTCATGAATTAGACAAAATGCTGGATGAAGTTCATTTTCTGACAAATCAACATACAAACCGGTTTGCTGAATACCGGTTAACCGGATTTCAGCTGTTATCAAAAGATTTCAGTACTTCACTGGTTTACGGTACCTTTCAAGGGATCATAATACTAACTTTGACTATTTTTATTCTCATTAGCATTTTGTTTTTAAATATAAAAGCAGGATTGATCTCCTTTTGCGCCAATTTGCTGCCAGTGCTTTTTGCTATGGGTGCCATGGGACTGTTTAAGATCCCGCTGAATACCGGGACCTGCCTGGTAGCCATGATCACCTTAGGGTTGGCTGTTGATGATACTATCCATCTGATGGCCCGTTTTAAAACAGAATTAAAGGAAATTCAGAATACCCAAAAATGCGTTTCCAGCTGTATAAAAAAAGAGATCAGCCCGGTATTTGCAACATCCCTTTCCTTATCTCTGCTCTTTTTTTCCTTAACGATTTCCGATATGACACAGCTGAAAAACCTGGGACTGTTATCCGGCATGGTGATCCTCTATGCTTTTTTCTGTGATATTTTCTTTACCACTTCTCTTTTGACGAATACCCAGTTTATTACCATTTTTGACCTCCTTACCTTGAAAGTGAAGCGGGAAATTCTGAATTCCAAACTTTTTACCGGATTAAAATTAAATCAGGTGAAAGAATTAATTTTAAGAGGAATGGATAAAACAGCAAAAGCAGGTGAATATCTCATTCATGCAAACGAAATCGGTGATGATTTCATCATTATTTTGGAAGGTGAAGTGGAAGTCAGTATTTTTGATGAGGAAAAAGGTCACAAAGTAGTATTCAATGAATACAAAGAAGGGGATCTGATTGGGGAACTGGCAGGACTAATTCCTATTAAACGAAGTGCGGATATTATTGCCAAAACAGAGGTTCGCTATTTTCAGATTAATCGGGAAGGTCTGGATCGTTTGGAAAGATTGAAACCTCGAATTGCCGGTACTGTTTACCATAATTTATCGATTATTCTTGCAGAAAGAGTCTATGATCTCAACCGAAAATACTTAGCTGATATAGATTAATAAATTTTTTTGTTACTTCTTTATTGTAATTCCCCAATCATACTTCACAGCGAGGTAAATGTTGCTGCTGGGATACTGGTTTCCGGTAAAATCATCATCATTTATCTGGACTGACTCATCTTTTGGCTTATACCAGGAAAAAAACAGATCGGCCCCGACCATAATATGAAACGAATCAACCGGCATGATATCCAACTCCGGCCTTAAATAGAGGCTGCCGTATCTGATTTCCTGCTCTGTATCGTAATCCAATGGCAAAGAATATACAATCCTTATTTGAGGTGTCAGCAAGTCATTTAATACCGGCCATTTCAGTTCCAAAGCAATTCCCTGTACCAGGCCTTCACGTACCAATGCCATATTATCTGTTACAGCTCGATAATACTGTTCTTTGTGATAATTTGTACTCTGGTCCAGTTTGATATTATCCGGATCATAATCATTATAATAGTCTTTATTAAATAATAAATGATAAATACCGTAATACTGAATATTAAAATAAAAATCACTGTTTGGGCCGTAGTTAAAATCCATTCCAACAACCCAATTGAGCTGATGATTGCGGATGGAATGATCATTTAAGAGATAGTCCTCAGACAGGGTGAAACACAACTCCAGCCAAATAGTGAAAATATCAATATTTGCCTTGACATCGGTTCCCATATGATGGAGCCGTCTATTGATTAATTTTGCTGATTCGGGCAGATCATAGTGGTAACTCACCCAGGGCAGTGGATTTTCTTCGATCCGTTTTGTTTTTATTTCAACGGAGTATTGCGGGTCAATTTGTGTACAATAGCTGAATGAAAAATCCAAAAAGCGAAAAAACAGGTTCAACTTGCCGGCCAGAGTAAAATAGCCGGGGTTGACAGTTTTATCTTTAGTGATATCTTTACTGTCTAAATTTAAAATTTCGGCAACAATATCTGTTGGATCATTTTCCAGTGCCAGGTAAAAGGGAATATATACCAACTCTGCTGAGAGGTATTTTATTGGAAAAAATTTAGTATACAGAGATAAGGAAGGCAGGTTCATAATCTGGTAAGGGTGCCGGCTGTCTTTTAAATTGAGGTTATTGACCGGATTGATCCGGTCGGCTGCTCCCCAATTAAATTCCTGAAATCCAACGGCAAAATAAAACTTCCAAGGACTCCAGGATAAGTAGTTTTCCAGCGGGTCAGCTTCCAGCAACTCTTCCGGGTCTCCCCATTCATTTAAAATGAGGTCCAACTTCCAATGGGAAACAAGTGTTATTTTGCTGAAATTTACTTCAACTCCCAGTGTATTATGCAGTTTTGGTGATTTGATATAACCATCAAAATCGATTTCATCTTTAATCACGGGAATATGAAAATTAAAATGATGTTTTCCTAAAAAAGTGACACTTAAACCGGACAAAAATGTATCTGGTTTGATGTTTCCATTGATCTTCTCCTGATCACCTGTATTGTCTTTGGTTAACTCCGGAATATCTTTAAAAAGATCCTGATAATCGTCATCTGCAAATAGAACAGTGCTGAAAACAGCAAGAAGGATCAACGTGAAAAAATATAATAATTTTGATTTTTGCATATTATTTTTCCATGTTTTGAATGGTAAAGATTTCGGGACTTAATCCAATATTGACCTGAATATTGGAATCCTGTAATAAGGTCTTGTGGTTTTCTTTATGATTGTCAATTACCATCTGCTCCGGAATGAGTATTCCTTTGAATGCTTTCACAGAAAGTGAAACAATCGTCTTGGTTTTTAAATCCAAACGTTTTTTATCATAGCATTCCACCTTATAGCTAAAGCTGTCAATTTTACTGATCCAGCAAACCTGTTTACTGTAAGGAGCATTCCGGTCTTTTGGATACATTTCAATAACATCACAGGGGATGCCTTTATACTCATCTTCTTTAACATATTTATAGGTAAAGTCATTAAAACTAAAATCTTCCATATCGTAATAAAACAAATCAGAACCCATGAATTTTTGGTCTTTATTGGAAGCAGAAATTTTCCGGATTTTACCTAGACCCGGAAGAAAAATTCGCTGTTCATCATCTCCGTCATCGTAACCGAAAGACAGGAAAGTAGTATTTAAAACTTGAGCCGGTTCAACAAACCGCATAAAAGTATCCTGACCATTTTTTCCTTTACGAGAAAAGGACTCTATTTTTCTCACCTTTTTTTCATTGTTTCTGTTAATTAATACCATTATTCTGATTGAAGATTGATCATTTGATTGTTTTAAATTAAAATGCCGCCTTGCCACTTCATCTGCCTTCGTATCTGCCAGCAAAAAGATGGATCCGATAATCAATAGCAGGAAAATCAGATATTTTTTCATGTTACACTCCGTAAACTGGGTTTTATCATCGGTATTTACTCAAGATATCATTTTTTTCTTTTGGTATGTTATAAATGATAGGTGATTTTCAGAACCCTGTCAACAGCTGGGCTGCAATTATTTGCCTGCTTTTAATCTGCTTCTTCTGTAAACCCAGCTCTTTTTCATTATCTGCCATTTTATCTCTGTTATTATTTTTCCCTTGATATCATTCATGCTCTTGCGAATGAAGCTTAAAAATGACTGCGAGTATTGAACAGTAACTCTTCTGTACAGTCATCTGGATTATTCCACAAGAAAACTGCTGTGCTCAAATTTGACAAATTTTTCTTTCTATTGTATTATTGTATTAGAACATTAATACATTTTCCATATTTTTACGCAATAAATATTTTACAATTTGCTTTTTTTGATTTTTATTAAAAGGAGGCACATAAAATGAAAATGAATGAAAGTTTTGCCGGGGTTGCAACTTCCTCTGCCAGAGTCATCGAAAGTTACTATCCTCACAAGCAGCGCTTATTTGATGATCCCTATGCTTACAGCCTGCTGCCGACGGGTTGGAAAATTTTGGTCCGTATCCTTTACTTGCCTTTGTTCAGAAAAGCGGTCTTAGCAATGCGGGAAAAAAGAACTCCCGGCGGACTGGGGGCTTTGCTATGCCGGGTGAGGTATATTGATGATCTTTTACTGGTCAAATTAAAAGAGGGGCTGGACCAGGTAGTGATTCTCGGAGCAGGGTTTGACAGCCGGGCATACCGGATACCTGGTATTGATCAATTAACAGTTTTTGAAGTGGACTTACCCGGTTTGTGCAAGTTGAAGAAAAAACAGCTGAAAAAAGTGCTAAATACAGTTCCAAAACATGTGCAGCTGGTTGAGATCAATTTTGACAAAGAAGACTTGGCCGAAGTGATGAAAAAAGCTGGGTTTCAAAGAGATAAAAAAAACTTTTTTATCTGGGAAGGAGTGACCCAGTATATAGCAGCAGAAGCTGTTGATCAAACCCTTTCCTTTGTAACTTCCGACTCAAAAAAAGGTTCTTTCATTGCCTTTACTTATGCCCGGCAGAGTCTGATTGACAGGACTGATTGTCCTGAGGCTTATCAAAAACTGCTGAAATTTGCAGAAAAAGTCGGTTCCCCTTTTCAGTTCGGGATTGACCCAGCTCAAATAGAAATTTTTTTAAGCAAAAGAGATCTAAAACTGCTCTCTGATATTGGAGCTGCAGATTATCCAGCCCTGTTTCTCAATAAACTGGGCCGGAACCTCCCTGTTTTTGACGGAGAAAGAGTGGTATTCGCAGAAGTGAAATAGGGAGCATTTTTGTCTTTTTTACAGCAAGGCATCCTGTTAATCTGCAAAAAATAACTTGTGATCTATTTAAGAAAAATGCACTGCCTGCTATATGATCAACAATGTGTTCTCAAATTTTAGAACTTTTTGTTTCAATTCTCTTGGTTTTGACCCCGGCGAAAGATCTTCTTTTGCGACTGGTGTTCGAAACAGTACTGTTTAAAGATCCTTGGCTCTTTTGCCTCCAGCATTTTCTAAATAATAACTGGATAGATCATCTGTTCCTAGTTCTATAATATTATCCAATGCAGTTTTACCATATTTATCTTTAATGTTTGGATCTGAACCATTATCTAATAATAGTTTAATATAATCAGCTGGATAGGCATGTCGTGAAATCATTAACATTGCAGTATCACCATTATTGTCTTTTTCATCCACATTAATACCAAGTTGAATTAAATAATGGATAAATTTTACTTTTCGACTATGATATATAGCATGCATCACTCCATTTCTTCCATTAACATCTTTATCTGTTATATTAATCTTTTTTTCTACTAATTTTTTCATTACTTCTAAATTACCCATTTTACAAGCAAATAAAAATAGAGATTTATTTTTTGGTTTTAAATTTATATTAGCGTCATTTTCTAATAAAAGTAATGCAATATTTCTATGACCATATTCTAATGTAAATATCAAGG
>JAKSBL010000406.1 GCA_022361115.1 Spirochaetota bacterium
ACGAGAGAGAAATAAAACAGTTGCAGAAAACTTAAGAAAGAAAAAGAAGAAACGCCACTATAAGTCACCAGGTGATACAGGAAGAAACAGTTTATCTAAAGAAGAGAAATCAGGCTCATCAAACAGCAGCACAGAGAATGATAACTCAGATACGAGTAATACTAATTCAAGTACAAGCAATAATAATTCATCTGTAAGCAAAAGAGAATCCCGCAAAACTCAACGTCAGGCCCGACGAGATGCACGTAGAGAAAGAAGAGAAAATCGTCGTCAAATACGCCAATCCAATCGACAACAGCGTAAACTCAACAAAGATGCTGGATTAGGATACAAAACTGATCAGCAAGTTGCAAATCAACAAAAAAGACAGGCTAATAAACTAGCTAAACAACAAGCAAAAAATAAAACATGGAGTGGTTTTGGTGAAAAAGGTGCTCCAAGGGCATGGTTAAATACAAATCTTAAAAAATGGAAAGGTAATGTTGATCATTATAATGAAACAGAACCTGACCGAATGAATGAACTGGAAAATCAATTAGGTGAAGTTTTCACGGATGATGGAAAAATTATTAATTCAAAAACCAATATTCTAAAAGAATGGTTAAACACCTTTGATCAAAAAGTTACAACCGGTGAAGATGTTGTTGATAAATTTGAAAGAGCAAAAGAAACTATTTTAGGAAAAGTTGATAATGGAGAGTTTGTGCAAGGCATTGAAGGTGATGATGCCAAGAAGCTAAAAAAGTTATTACTTCATCAAGATGATGAGGGAAACACTATTACAGATGCAGAGCGGCTTAAACAGCAAGATGAAGATTTCAATTCATTTGTGGAAGATCAGATAGAAGGGCTTTCAGATACTAAAGCTGGCAGAATGCAAGGGTATTTAAATGGCTTAAAATATATGGCTGACAATAAGGATAATATATCAGTTGAGTTAGGATTAGACTCATGTGCCCTGATTTCTGATTATATTTGTGGAGTAGCGAATAACAAAATTGATCCAGCTCAAACCAACTTTGAAAAATTCTTTATTAATAAATTTGAAGAAGGAACTGCAAGAGATGTAAAAGGAGCACCTCCAGTATCAAACTATGGTTTTGGTTATGATGAAAGCCTTGCAGAAGGAAAAAGAAGTACAGATTGTGAAATGGAAAGAACGGATTTATGGATATCATCGACAATTGAAGATAAAGATATTTATATACGTGTTGTTCCCGACTTAAATGATCAGAATAAAACCAAAGAAATTTGGGAAGGAATGTCAAACGAACAAGTAAATAAGAGAATTGCTGAAATTACAGAGAAGAAAGAAAAAATTCAAGCGGTTAAGGATGAAATAGCTGAATTAGATAGTTATCGTGGTGAATTTCCAGTGTCATCTACATTACATGAAATGAGTAAAAAAAATGAGCAACTTAAAACTCTTGAGAAAAAGTATAGCGAAGGAAAATATGCAGAAGCTTTAAAGCAATATAATAAATTATTAACTGACTACAATGATCTTAAAAATACTGATTTAACTTCATTTGAAACTGAAATGGAGAATCAAAATTTAGTAGTTGGTCGTAAAATGAACGGATCAAGATCAGGCCATTTCTTTATAGTTGGTCGTGATTCAGAAACCAATGATTGGAAATTATATGATCATAATACTTTTGGCGGTAATAGCTGGGGTACGAAATACAATATGGATCGTCACGATGATATTGTTAGATTTAACTGGTATGAATAGAATTGGAAATAAATTATGATAAGAAAATACTTAACATACTTAGTAACTAATTTGCTTTTATTATTCAATATTTATGGAGAAATACCACAAGATATGAATG
>JAKSBL010000201.1 GCA_022361115.1 Spirochaetota bacterium
AAAAAATTAAAAATAGTTATAAGAGGTAGGAAAATGGCAAAACAAATTTTGTACTCCATTGAAGCAAGAGATGCCTTAAAAAATGGTATCGATTCAGTTGCAAATGCTGTTAAAGTAACTCTTGGACCACGCGGAAGAAATGTTGTTCTAGAAAAAAAATTTGGCGCTCCAAATGTTACTAATGACGGTGTAACTATTGCAAAAGAAATTGAATTATCCGATCCCTTTGAAAACATGGGGGCACAACTGGTTAAAGAGGTTTCTACTAAAACAAATGATGTAGCCGGAGATGGTACAACTACAGCTACTGTATTAGCTCAAGCTTTAGTGACTGAAGGTTTAAAGAATGTTGCAGCTGGTGCTAACCCAATGTCTTTAAAGAGAGGAATGCAGAAAGCTTGTGAAGCAGTTGTTAAAGAAATTGAAAAAAATGCAATTCCTGTAAAAGATGAATATATTTCTAAAGTTGCTGCTATTAGTGCTAATAATGACAATACAATTGGTGAACTGATTGCTCAAGCAATGCATGAAGTAGGTAATGATGGTGTCATTACTGTTGAAGAATCAAAATCTATTGAGAATTCTGTAAAAGTTGTTAAAGGTATGCAATTTGACAGAGGTTATATTTCTCCTTATTTTGCTATCCGTAGTGAAAACGGAGTGGTTAACTTAGAAGATGCTTATATCCTTTTACATGACAAAAAAATCTCAAATTTAAAACCTTTAGTTCCAATTTTGGAAAAAGTATTACAAACACAAAAACCATTATTAATTATTGCAGAAGACATTGAAGGTGAAGCTTTAACTGCTTTAGTAGTGAACTTAATTCAAAGTGGTTTAAAAGTTTGTGCTGTTAAAGCTCCTGGTTTTGGTGACAGAAGAAAAGCAATGTTAGAAGATATTGCGATCTTAACTGGTGGTAATGTGATTTCTGAAGAATTAGGTATGACTTTAGAAAAAGTAACTATCGAAGATTTAGGAAGAGCACACAAAATTACTGTAGATAAAGAAAATACTACTATTTCTGAGGGCTACGGAGAAGAAAAAGATAGAGAAGGACGTATTGCTTTAATTAAAAAACAAATTGAAGATACAACCAGTGATTATGACAGAGAAAAACTTCAAGAAAGATTAGCTAAACTTTCTAATGGTGTTGCTCAATTAAATATTGGTGCTGCAACAGAAGTTGAACTAAAAGAGAAAAAAGCACGTGTAGAAGATGCTTTAGCTGCTACAAGAGCTGCTGTTCAGGAAGGTATTGTACCTGGTGGTGGTGTTACCTTGATTCACTGTGCAGAAGATTTAGAGAAATTTAAATCAGAAGATCCAGATGAAGAATTAGGTGCAAAAATTGTATTAAATGCAGTTAGATATCCTTTAACTCTTATTGCTCAAAATGCTGGTGAAGAAGGTGCTGTTGTTATTCACAAATTATCCAAAGAAAAATGGGGAATGGGTTTTAATGCTCAATCCTTAAAAATTGTGAATATGATTGAAGATGGTGTTATTGATCCTGCTAAAGTAGTAAGAAGTGCATTACAAAATGCTGTGTCTGTTGCTTCTTTAGTCATCACAACTGAAACATTAGTTGCTGATGAAAAAGAAGACAAAGAAGTTCCTGCAATGCCTGCTGGTGCTCCAGGAATGGGCGGCATGGGTGGCATGGGCGGAATGTACTAAGCCATTTAAAAACTTTTCTAAATAATATTGGCTGCATTGATTTCAATGCAGCTTTTTTTATCTTTCTATAAATTTCAATTGCTCTCTTTTTCTATTTTCCTTATCTTATATATTATTAATTTGATGTATATAATTATAAATTAGTATTACAATTTTTATGAAAATATGGAAAATTATGACCATTTTTTGGAAATATTGATAAAACTAAAAAACTTTAGATATTACCTGAAACTAATAAGGTGGATTTATGAAGAAATATTTTCAATTGTTAATTTTGGTTCTTTTTATTTTTAATGGCTGTGCCTTAAAGCATATTGGTGAAGAATCTATTTATCGGCAACGGATGCGAATCTTTGTGAAACGAATTGCCCGTTATGCCAGAAAAACAAATGCTGATTTCATAGTCATTCCACAAAATGGACAGGAATTATTAGTGATTGGTGATGATCTTGCTCAACCGGAAATGGAATATATCGATATTATTGATGGAATAGGGAGAGAAGATCTTTTATATGGATATGAAAGTACTGATCAACAAACTCCAACTTCAGAAAAAAACTATTTCATTGATTTATGTGATGTTGCAACTGAAAATAATGTAAAGGTACTAGTGACTGATTATTGTAGTACCCATTCTTATATGGATGACTCTTACCAAACAAATCGCTCACTTGGTTATATTTCTTTTGCAGCTCCAGAAAGGGAGCTCAATGTTATTCCAGATTATCCAGTATCCCCCTATCGAGAAAATAATAACAAAATCACTAAATTAAGTCAGGCGAAAAATTTTCTTTATCTCATAAATCCGGATCAATATTCATCAAAATCCAGTTTTATTAATGACATAGCAGCTACAAATTATGATGTAGTCATAGTTGATTTATTTTTTCATGATAATGAACTCACTTCAGCTGATCTTCAAAAGTTGAAACAGAAAGCCAATGGGGCAAATCGTCTGGTAATTGCCTATATGAGTATTGGAGAAGCAGAGAATTATCGCTATTACTGGAGGAATAGTTGGAATACCTTTGCACCTCTTTGGTTGGATGAAGAAAATCCAAATTGGGAAGGGAACTATAAAGTAAAATTCTGGAAACTTGGTTGGCAATATCTTATTACTGGGAATAAACAATCATATGTACAGAAAATTCTTGATGCTGGGTTTGATGGAGTTTATTTAGATATTATTGATGCTTTTGAATATTATGAAGAATGATTGATTAGCATAAACTGGTGTATTCAATTGTTTTTTCTAAATAAGTTTAATAAAGTAGATTTATGTGTTATAATTATTAGTAGAGGTATAGAGAGTTTAACTTATTGAATAGGATGTCATCATGAAAAGCAAAAAGATGAAGAAAAAAATAAATAAAACAATGAAAAAGCTGAATAAAATGCTGGATAAATTTGATGAATTAATCGTGATTGGTGATGAAATGGAAAGTACTCTCTGTGTGAAAAGAAGAAAAAAGAAAAGAAATTAATTAAGAAAAGAAATTAATTAAATCAATCAAAAGAGGCTGTCTGTAAAACAGCCTCTTTTTTATATCTTTTAATCAGCAAAACTATGGCTGAATAATTTTTCTAAAATAACACCCCATCCTAAACTGGAGAAAAAGATGAAACTCAATATCTTCAGTACAGGAAAAAATGATAGTAACATTAATAAGGCAAAGCCTAATAAATAAAAGACAAACCGATTACTAATGTTCCATTTAGCATTTTCAGATATAAATTGACCCACTAAAACAGCTCCGATGATTTGTACAACTAATAATAGAGGAAAAGCTGCCAGTAAAAAGGCCAAACCGATTGGTGCCAGTATGAAAAAAACTAAAATTGCTACTGGATAAAGGAAAAATGGAATTAATCCCCAGAGCATAGTCATCCAAAAATGTTTATTTTTTCGTGGTTCTTCCAAAGTTTTCATGGCTGGAAAAAGTAATAGCAACAAGCCGCCCAGTAATATACAGACTAGGAATATTAACTTAAAAACATATTTGAAAACATTTTTGTTTTTAAAAACCTCTTCGTCATCAAAATTTCCAAAGTGTTTTTTTAAATCCTTTTTTTCAATCCGGCCATTCACTTTGTTCTTATCATCTTCTTTGATTGAGTAATTGGAATCATAAATTAAATTACCTTTAATCTCAGCATTTTCACCAAAAATGATTCTTTTACCAGTACCTGTACTCACATTGCCATGAACAATACCATCAATAGTCAATTTAGCGCAACCCGCATAAACATCACCATTTATGATTCCTCTTAACGCAATTGATTTCCCTGCAGTAAATACATCTCCATTAATTAATGATTCAGAATGAAAAACAATATCTGTTCCTGCTGCCATTACTGTATCATTAATAGTTCCTTTAATTGATATATCTTCACCAGCTGTAATCAGGTTGTTTCCTACTAATCCTTCAATAACAATATCCTGTCCAAAAGCATGGAGACTGGATTGGGTCTCTCCATTAAATTCCAGAGTTTGTCCGCCAAATACTAAGTCATCTACCTTACCGGTAAAGTGTAAAGTTTTTTCTCCGAAGAAAATATAATCGTCCTCATATATTTCACTAACATTATGCTGCTGATCAAAATTTATTTGCACAGCAATTACAGAAAAAGAAGTGAATATGAGAAGTAAGACCAGCATTAAACTTTTTATTTTCATAACAGTTTTCATGTCGCCTCCTTATTTATATAATCAATATTCTTTGATCTTCAATGAAATCTATGATAAAACCACGAAGTCACATAAAGGGAGTAGCCAATGAAAGCTAGTACTTAAAA
This sequence comes from Spirochaetota bacterium, assembly GCA_022361115.1. Taxonomy (GTDB): domain Bacteria; phylum Spirochaetota; class GWE2-31-10; order GWE2-31-10; family GWE2-31-10; genus JAKSBL01. The sequence goes on from JAKSBL010000201.1 coordinate 4,477, forward strand.
AACTTCATGCACTTCGTGGTGCTATTTTTACTATATTAGACTTTCAACCTTTCCAATGATCTATTTTTCTTAAACCTAGTACTAATATACAATAGTTTTAGAAAAAAGCTTAAAAAAAATTATACCTGGACAGGAAAAAAAGATAACTGGTTTTATCTGCCAGTTGAATGGTTTTTTTAGATTACTAATATTTAAAAGTCCATAATGGTTCTTAAATCTCTGGCCCTTCTACGAGAAAGATTTATTTTTAAACCGTTTGAAAGTTCAATAAGATAAGTACCATTAAACATAGGATGAATGGTTCGGATTTTATCCAAATGAATAATATCATTACGGCTAGTTCTGAAAAACCGGTCATTTAGTTTATTTTCATAATAATTTAGGTATTTATTGGATAAATAGCGCTCGTTTTCTGTATAAATAAAAGTAATTCCATCTTCAAAGGCAATATGAAAAATGTCTGATAATGGGATAACTTTAAGATCTCTGCCTGTATTGATAGTGATAGACTGAATCGCAGGTCCAGTTTCCTTATTAGCTGCATCTTTATCTTGTTTTATTCGGGATTCGGTATCCTGTTCATTGGGAAGTTGCTGTTTCAAAGCTTGCTGAATTCGCTTAATTGTTTCAGCCAGGCGGTCAGGATCAATGGGTTTTAGTAAATAATCTAAAGCATTAATTTGAAATGCATTAACAGCATGCTCTGAATAAGCTGTTTGAAAAACAATCAATGGTGGATTTTTTAAAGATGTTAGGGTTTCAAAAACCGATACACCTGGCATATTGATATCTAAAAAAGCCACATCCGGTTTTTGAGTAATAATTAATTGTAAAGCAGCATCTCCGTTTTCAGCTTCACCAATAATCTCAATTTCTGAATATTCAGAAAGTAATTTTTTTAATCTTTTTAACGCTAAAGGTTCATCTTCGGCAATAATGACTCTAATCATAAAGTTATTTTGATACCTCCATCTTCAATTATAAAAGTTCCTCCTGCTAATTCAATCCGTTTTTTGGTATTTTTTAAGCCAATTCCATTACCCACCATAGAAGGTTGCAGTATTGCTTCAGAATCTTTAACCTGGATTGTACAGAGATTATTTTCTTCTATTACATTTATATCAATAAATAAATAATCGGTTTTTTGAAGATTGTGTTTGATTGAATTTTCTACAATAGGTTGCAGTATCATTGGCGGAATCAGAGGATTTATGGAGCAGGAAATCTGATAATCCAATCGCTGGTCAAAGCGGAGTTTTTGTATGGTTAAATATTTTTCTATAAAATCTAATTCTGATTTTATAGGGATTTGATCATTATCAGATAATTCCAGGTTAAAACGAAGTAAAGCAGCCAGATCCAGCATGGCTTTTTCTGCTTTTTTGGGAGTGTCCAGCAAGGAAGTTATCACATTTAAAGCATTAAACAAAAAATGGGGAGTAATCTGCGAAAGGTGCATTTTATGTTCAATTTCTTTCCTTAATACAATTTCATCAGCTAATTTTTTTTCATTTTCTATAATCATCTGGTTATAAACAAGAAAACCGCCGGACATGATGTAAATCACAATAATGAAGAGGAGATTAACCAAAAAGTAAAGTAAGATTGAAAAGGTTTCAACAAAAAAGAAGAGAGGATCACTAATGAAATTAACTAAAAAACCAGCAAAATTTACTCCTAATCCAACAAAAGAGGTGAATATGATAATAAAACTACTGGAAATCTTGGTTATTAAATTACTTAAACTAATAATGATAGGAATAAGGCCAATACAAATAAAAAAAGAATTGATTAAAGGGACAGAAAGGAGTTTCCAGGAAAATACTCCTGATAAATACAACATGGAAAATCCCAGAAACATTTCCAGGATAATTATAGTGAGAAAATAAAAAATTAAGTATTTTATTTTAAAAGTAAATTTCTTTTTGAGTTTTTCTAACAAAAGAAGACCTTAAAAATCAATATCATCTATCATATACTAATTTTAACAGTGGTTCAACTAAAATATAGTACATTTCAAGGTGTGTCTTTTTTGTATTACCTGGATGAATTTACATAATGCAATCTCTCTTTCTCAATCCTTACGATTAAAAAGAAATAACCGATAATAAAAACAATAGTAATAAATTGCATGGATGAGATATGAAAAAGCTGTTGACATTCATTAATAATTTTAGCAATATATTTCTTATGAGAGGAGTTTGCAACAGAATGATTAGGCAAAGAAAATCTCTTATTTTTGAAAGAGCCGCATGAAAAAGATATATTGTTATACACTTATCACCAGTTTAATAATATTCGTTTCTTTTACTCTATTTGCTAATGATACCACTACTGATCTCAGTCAAGGAAATACGGAAGAAATTTCAGTAGAAGATACTTTGGAATATGGGATAGAAGGAGAAGTGGTTGCTCTTTTAAAAGAGCTCTCGATTCATATTTCTCCAGATATGTTTGTGAAGCTGGACAAGCGGTATCAAAGTGCTATGCTGGATTCAACCAAAACTGCTTTTGCTCAGTATTATGCACGTTGCGAAACGATTCCTCAATCGACTCTGGATTATCTGTATGCTGATGCTCAAGATGAATATATCGACCAGAATCTTAAAAAAGCCTTATATTATACTATTGCCCATCATGGTTCGATAAGAGAAGGGAATTTATTATTAAAAGCCCTGGATGCGGATAATGAAATACTAAAAAAAACAGCAGCAGATGCCTTAACAAAGTGTAAGGATCAAGCTATTGTTGAGCCTATTCTTAAGCGATTAGAGATTTCAGATACTTCAGACGATATGTTTTTAGAATCAGATCTAAAAAGCAATTTAATTCTCACTTTAGGAGAACTGGGATCTGATCAAGCTTCCCCTTATTTACGAAGTGTATTGGAAGAAAGTACCAGTGAAAAAGCAGTTATTATGTATACCATGTATGCATTAGCTAAAATAGGAGATCATCAATCCATTCATTTAATTGATGAAAAATTAAACAGCTCTGAGCCTCGTATTCAGGAATATGCAGCTTATGCTATGAGCACATTTAAATCTCCAGATGCATTACCTGTTTTGAAAAAAATGCTTCTCCACAATAATGCCAAAGTAAGAATTTATGCTTGCCAGGGATTAGTACTCAATCAAGATCACTCAACAATGGATATTTTAATTTACAAATTTAAAAAGGACCCGGCCAATGAGGTTCGTAAAGAGGCATTAATCTCCATGATCCACATGGGATCTGCAGGATTAGCTGAAATAAAAAAATTGCATGAGATCAAAAAATTCTCTGGTTATTATTTAGGAGTAATAGGCCAGGCTGTCAGCAAAGAGCCAACAGCTGAAAATGTTGCTTTTGCCATTGAACTATATCATGAAGCAGATAAAGCTGGTAAAGAGATGTTAGCAAAAACAATTGCCACCTCTCAATCCAATGTTGTCGATCCTTTTATCAGCCTATTACTGGATTCTGAAAATTACTTGTTGCGTTTGGGGGGGATTAAAGCTGTTAAACTCATTAAGGATTCTACTCTCTGGCCCCGTATTCAATCTTTAGCTGACTCTGACCCTGTCCCTTCTGTTCGAAATAATGCGAAGAGAATGTTAGATATTCATTCAA
>JAKSBL010000499.1 GCA_022361115.1 Spirochaetota bacterium
ATAATTATTATTCAAGAGACTCTTTCCTCTGTTTTTATATTAATTGAATTACATCATCCTGATTTCCTGAATAAATTGATATTTTTCCTGTAGGGTGTTGGAAATTACTTCATCTTTTGGGGCTTTGTATTCAGGAACTTTCATAACAATATCATTGTCAAACTCATCTTTAATATGAAAGATTAAAGAAAGACTTCCATTAATGGTGATCAAATCGTTTTTTAGTGATTCAAAATCTTCTTTATTGATGACATACTGTTTTAAATAAATGTGAAACTCTGATAAAGTATTTTCATTAACAATATCAATATCTTCCAGGCTTTCTGCAACTATCTGTAATCGGTCATTACTCATTTTACAGTAGGTTTTTAGGAAAAGAATTCTATGTTGCTGTAATAGTGAACCAAATTGTTCAAATTGATTTTTATAAACATTGACTTCATAATTTCCATAATCATCATAAACAACTAGTCGTGCCCAATTTGATCCGTCTTCAGTAGTAAATATTCTCGCATCGTCAATGATTCCACATATAAAAATATTTCGTTTAACCTCATAACCATTGCCGTTAAATGTGATATCTTTTATGGTACGAGAATTGTGTGTGCAGTTATGACGAATAAAAGATTGATATTTTTGCAACGGGCTGCCAGTAAGATAAAAACCAAGTATTTCTTTTTCCATTATAAGTTTTTCTTTTTCTGGCCATTCCTCATGTATATCATCAGGTATTTGTTGATGTTCTTCTGTTTCTAATATTTCTGCAAATAAATTACCCTGTCCGGCTTTAAGATCAGCTTGATGTTCCTGGGCATCATTAATAGCATCATCCAGATTTTCTATCATCCATTTTCGGGAACCAGCAAAGCCATCTAGAGCACCGGATTTAATCAGTGTTTCCAATACAGCCCGATTTACTACCCGCAGATCAATAGATTCTAAAAAGTGATAAAAGTCTTTAAATGCACCACATCTTTCTCTTGTTTCGATAATATTGGCAGATGCACTATCTCCTACACCCTTAATACCGCATAAACCATAACGTATTTTCTGATCTTCAACTGAGAAATCAATTAACGAGTGGTTCACATCTGGTTGTAAAATTTCAATATCGCTATCCCGACAGCTGTTGATATAAAAAAGAAGTTTATCTGGGTGGTTAATTTCAGAAGTTAGTACTGCAGTCATGAAGTCTACTGGATAATGAGCTTTTAAATATGCACTTTGATAAGCCAAGTAAGCATAAGCGGCAGAGTGACTCTTATTAAAACCATAATTAGCAAATTCTTTCATCTTATCAAAAATGGTTTGAGCAACATCTGCTGAAATATTATTTTGAGCAGCACCATCTACAAATATTTTTGAGTGCTTAATCATCTCTTCTTCTTTTTTCTTACCCATAGCCCTTCGCAGAATATCCGCGCTTCCTAAAGTATAGCCTGCTAGGATCTGGGCAATTTGCATAACCTGCTCTTGATAAATCATGATACCATAGGTTTCATTTAATATTGGTTTCATCAATTCATGATCATACTCTACTTTTTCTTCACCATGCTTTCGGCTAATATAGGTATCAATAAAATTCATTGGGCCGGGACGATATAGAGCATTCATAGCAATAAGATCTTCCAAACAAGTAGGTTGAAGCTTTTTTAAGTACTTCTGCATTCCTGGGCTTTCAAATTGAAATACTGCATCTGTTTTCCCTGCAGAAAACAAATCAAAAACTTTTGGATCATTTAAAGGCAATTTATCAAGATCAATCTCAATGCCCCGATTAGCTAATAGTTTCAAACAATCCCGTAATAAAGTTAAAGTAATCAGACCTAAGAAGTCCATTTTTACCAATCCGCATTCCTCTAATTGTGGTCCAGGGAATTGAGTGGTAATCATATCACCTTTTTTATTATCCTTGACTACCTGGAGGGGGACATAATTGGTGATTTGTTCTTTTCCAATTACCACGCCTGCAGCATGGACTGAAGTATGACGAGTGAGGTTTTCCAGCTTAATTGAGGTTTCTAATAATCTTTTTTCATCTTCAGTACCTGAGGTTAAAAGAGTTTTATATGCATTGACTTTTTCTTGATCTTCACTGTTTAACTTAACTGGGTAATTTTTTGTTAAAGCTAGTAAAAGAGAACCATTACTTTTCGCATTGTCCTTAATTTCTTTAGGAAGATTGTTTTCTTCTGGAAGCATTTTTACTATTTGATTTACCCGAGCCAGAGGAATATCCAATGCTCGGCCGACATCACGGATAACCGCCTTTGCCTTCATTTTAGAGAATGTCACTATCTGGCTAACTTTTTCTCTGGAATATTTATTATTTACATACTCTATCACTTCTCCCCGCCGCTCTTTACAAAAATCAATATCGAAATCAGGCATACTGACCCGTTCTTCATTTAAGAAACGTTCAAAAAGGAGGCCGTATTTTAACGGATTAATATTGGTGATACCCAGGGCATAGGCAACAATACTTCCTGCTCCAGATCCTCGACCAGGGCCTACCCAGATATTGTGGTCACGAGCATATTTAATAAAGTCCCAAACAACTAAGAAATATCCTGGAAAATGCATCCGGTTGATTACACCCAATTCCATATCCATCCGATCTCTAAGCTCTGGAGTTATCTCTCCATAGCGCTGGATAATCCCCTCTTCAGTAATATGTTTTAAGTAGGATTCTTTATCATAGCCCTGAGGTACCTCAAATTCCGGTAAAATGGGGCCAGGAAGTTCTATTTCAATATTGCATTGCTCTGCAATAAACTGGGTATTGGAAAGACATCGAGGCAATTGGTCAAAAATTCGGAGCATTTCCTCTTCTGATTTAAAGTAAAACTGATCATTAGGAAATTTTAAACGTTTATTGTCAGCAATAGTTTTTTTCTGGTTAATACAAAGGAGAATATCATGAGCTTCTGCATCTTCTTTATTTAAATAATGTGCATCATTTGTAGCTGCCATAGGAATTTTTAGTTTCTTTGACATGTTCCAGAGTTCCTGGACTACTTTTTTTTCTTCCTTTAAGCCATGCATTTGTAGTTCTAGAAAAAATGATTGGGCTCCAAAAAGCTCTTTAAAGTATAATGCCTTTTTTTCTGCCTCATTTATTTGATCTTTTAATATCAATTGGGGAATTTCACCAGCCAAACAAGCGGATAGACAAATCAAATCATCATGGTATTTTTCCAAAAGCTCATAATCTATCCTGGGTTTGTAGTAAAAACCATCAATAAAAGCATTTGATGAGAGTTGAATCAGGTTTTGATACCCCTTATATGATTTTGCCAACAAAACCAGATGAAATCGCTCATCATTTTTTTCCTGCCGAGAACCTGCAGTCATATAATATTCAGAACCAATTATGGGTTTAATACCTGATTTTTTACATTCTTTATAAAACTCAATCGCACCAAATAAATTACCATGGTCAGTCATGCCAACTGCACTCATACCCAGTTGTTGTGCTTTAGCAATCATTTGCTTAATTTTAATCATTCCATCTAACAAGGAATATTCAGTATGGTTGTGGAGATGTACAAATCCATGCTTGGTCATAAGCTGATCTCCATTCCTTCCATAGCTGGAATGATTTCAATAGGTTGATCTTTAAGCTTTTCTGCTGCAACTTTACTGATTACATCCAGCTGGTCATCCTGGCGGCCTGGATCATGATGAAAAAGAATCAATTTTTTAGCTTTAGACTTTAAAGCCTGGTTTATCGCATATTTATATGTGGAATGTCCCCAGCCCATAAATTTTTTATATTCTTCCGAAGTATATTGTGCATCATGAATTAAAACATCCACATTTTTATAAAAATCACGAATTAATTTATTCTGTTCCTCTGCTGCAATTTCGCCTTCTGCAAAATTATCAGGGTCATTAGCAAAGAGATTTTGAAAGGGTTCATGGTCATAGCAAGTAGCAATAATTTTTCCTTGATATTCAAATTTGTATCCTAGACAGAGAATAGGGTGATTTAGATATTTATAGCTCACCTTCATTCCCCCTGGCAGTTCCATTGAACCTTCTTTTAAATGATGGTAGTTGATGGTAGAACGTAATTCATCAATTCGCACAGGAAAATACTTGTAAGTAAGCTGTCCTCCCACAATAGTTTCCAAATTTTCTTCAATAGATACAGGGCCATAAATATCTATATCACTACCAGGAACATGGATTGGGGCAAAAAAAGGAAACCCCATGATATGATCCCAATGTGTATGGGTGAGAAAAGCATGAATTTTTAATGGTTTTACCAGATTAGGGTCTCCCAGTAATGCGCCGCCCAGGATTCTGGCTCCAGTTCCAAAATCAAGAACAATGGCATAATCTTGATCCGTGATTATTTGCAGGCAGGAAGTATTGCCTCCATATCGGGCTGTTTGTGGTCCGGGACAGGCAATAGAACCCCGAACACCCCAGAATTTAACTTTAAACATTTTCCCCTCCCCAATTCAAAGATGATATGTAAAACGTTATATTCAGACGATGTTTTAGTACAACTTCAGATACATCTCTAATGATTAATACAAGAAAAAATAGTAATATTATATTTCAAGATATTTTTAAAAAAACTTCAGCTTTTTTTATGGTTTCTTCTGCATTGCTTTCGGCTCGATCGACATCCCTCCAGGTTAAACCAGTGATGTTGAAAATTTCTTCTTCATTATTATCAGGACAGGAATTTCCGCTGAAGCCAATGGTAGCTCGATTGGTAACATTATTGGCTAGTGCAATAGTAGCAACTAATTTTTGATCAGTTGAATCTAGAGAGTGCAGGTTATGATGAAAGCGGATGGTATTTTTTAAGTTTTTACTTAATTTCCACAATTCAGCAATACGATATCCTAAATCACTATGGTTGAGTTCAAACATTTTTGTTTCTACTTCGTGTAATGGAATATTTTTACTACGTGAATAAGCAATAGCTTGTAAATAATCAGATGGAAGGACTGCATTTAAAGGTATTTTCCCAATATCATGCAATA
>JAKSBL010000574.1 GCA_022361115.1 Spirochaetota bacterium
AAACAGACGAGGCCCGGTATTTAATGAACGGTATGGTTCAAAAGTGATTGATCATGCTAAAAACCCGATCAAATACTTTTTATCCTTACTCTGGTATATGGCTTATAATTCTGTTCGCAAAGGATATGTAGATAATCCAAGAGACTATCCATATTCTTCGATTAAACATTATTTACAGGAAAATTATGTGGGTAAAGTGAAAATAACATTGCATGAGATTTTTCTAAATTTAAGTACCCAACATACAGATCGATTGGAAATTCTGCTTGAAATGGAAAAAGAAAATAGAGAAGTTTTAAGTTTATCCTATTGATTTTCTTCTTAACTATTGTGCCTGGCACCACAATATATCACAGATAATCAAGAATATTATATTTTTACGAGAAATTAAGCTGATAAGATAAAATACTGGTTTAATTTTTCCTTTCTTTATAAAATTTCTTTATCTCTCCATACGCTTTATTCAATTGCTGGGTAATTTTTAAAGCTTTCTCTTGTTTATCTCGGTTGTGACAGTGTAGGTCCGGATGGTATTGTTTCATCATTTTAATCCAGGATTCCTTGACCATGGATAGAGGAGCTCCATCAGGAAGTTTAAACTCACAAAAATATGGATAAACTTTGGTTTTTCGATGATTTTTTTTCATATTTTGTTTTTCATATCCTTTATTTTTTACTCTGAGTTTTAGCAACAAAGGATGGTAGTTTAAAAAATCAATAATTATGCGATTTGACTGTTCAATCATGTTCTCTGTAAGTTCACAAATAATGACTAAATGTTGTAGATTCTTTTGAAAAAGTTGGTTGATCACCTGTCGATCAAATTGAAAAAAAGTTCGGTTGGATACAGCTAAAGGGATTAGGTTTTTAAGAATACGATTGTAATAAAAGTCAATTACCTTTTTAGCTCTTTTATGATTTAATTCTATTTGGTGAGCCAGCAGATAAGCTTTTTCTTTTGCTTGTTTATAAAGCTTTTCAAATACAATATTCTGGTTTAAGTCGTGGATGTCCCAATGTTCCTGATATTTTATCCGGTAAAAAATGATATTTGATTGATACTGAATAATTTTTTCTAATAAATCCATTTGATCAGATACAGAGAAAAAAAAGGATTCAATTTGGTGATAACTTTTAGGCCGGCTTTCACACCAATGAAGTATAAAATACTTTAAGAAGGATTGAATCAGTGTAAATTGATAAACCAGGTTCTTTTCAAGATGAAAAAAATATATTTCTAGTTCCATATCATTTTTATATTATCTTTAAAGATTATCTTTATTATAATCTTCTGTTTCCTCTTTATCAATAATAAGTTAAGAATAGAATAAATTATTTTAATTCCTCTACTTTATCACTTTTGTAATTAAATTAAAGAATACTTAATATTTCTGAAGTATTTATTAAGTTCATTAATTATTTATTCATTATCTATTGACATTTATTTTAGATACATTTATAGTCTTGAATATACAAACTAATAAAGGGTATCCATTGATTAATACTGCCATGAGAAAAACAAACAATATCAATGTTATTGAAATGACTCCATTGATCACCCCACGTCAATTAATGGAAGAATTTCCAATGACTGAGGCCTCTAATGAAACTGTTATAAAGAGCCGAAGAAATATTCGCAATATTATTAGTCAAAATGACAAAAGATTGCTTGTCATAGTTGGCCCCTGTTCTATTCATCAAAAAGCTGCAGCTTTAGAGTACGCAGAAAAATTGAATCGTTTAAAAAAAGCGGTTGAGGATAAAATATATATTGTTATGCGGGTATATTTTGAAAAACCGAGAACTTCACTAGGTTGGCGGGGAATGATAATTGATCCAGATATTAATGGTGCTTATGATATATCTAATGGTCTCAGAAAAGCTCGTAATATTTTACAAGAAATAACTAGTATGGGATTACCAGCTGGATCAGAAATGCTAGATCCTATTGTTCCACAATATATTTCTGATTTCATTTCCTGGGCATCCATTGGTGCCCGGACTACAGAATCACAAACTCATCGTGAAATGGCTAGTGGCTTATCTATGCCTGTTGGTTTTAAAAACAGTACTGATGGTACCCTGGATTCTGCTGTCAATGGGATTGCTGCTGCATGTTCTGCTCGTAAATTTATTGGAATAGATAAAGAAGGGAGAACAGCAATTATCGAAACTAAAGGGAATCCTGATGGCCATATCATATTAAGGGGAGGAAAGAATGGCCCCAATTATCATGAAGAAAAGGTAGAAGAAGCAGAAGCTCTCTTATTAAATGCAGGATTACAACCAGCTATTCTCATAGATTGCAGCCATGCTAATTCTGGTAAAAAATCCAACCGTCAAGAAAGAGTCTTACGTTCCTTGCTAGAACAAAGAAAACATGGGCACCAGTCTTTAATTGGATTTATGCTGGAAAGTAATCTAAAATGTGGAAAACAAAATATTCCAGAAAATTTATCACAATTAGAATATGGAGTATCCATTACTGATGATTGTATATCATGGGAAGACACAGAAGAACTCATTTACCGAACAGCTGATCAGATAATGATTTGACTCTTAAAAAAAAGAAAATTTTTTAAAAAACTAGATCACTCATCATTTACTTTTTTAAATTCTATCTTACAGAAAGAAATTTAATCCAGATTTTTATTAACTTCCATTTCTTCAATTAAATCATTTACCTTTTTCAAACGATCGGAAAGACTCTTCATAGTCCTTTCTATTCTCTTTCTTTCATCTTGCAGTAAATCAATTTTATCTTTTTCTTTCTTTTTATTATTTTGTTGAAATTTTGCTTTCACCATATCTGGAGTTTCACCAGCTATAAAAGCCTCTTCTACATTTCTTCTTTCTTCTGGGTCTTTAATGGTGGTAGCAATCCTCATATTATCATAGCCTAAAGCAGGATTAACATCCATAGAAAACATCTTCATCATAGTTTTAGCAGTATTTCTGTTTAATAACAAGCCCCGGTCTACATAATCTTCAAAACGAATTTTATATTTAGCACAAAGTTCAACAGCTTTGAGTAACAAACGGCCCAGATCCTTTACTAGTGTCCCATTTTTCACCAGATAGTTATTTTTGATTTCTTTTGTTAATTCATTAAACTCATCATTTTGCTCAAAAATATTGACATAAATTCCTTTTTCTTCAGCTAAAAAAAGGAGATGATGAAAAGTATTCCAAAATTCATTAGTATGAGCCTTTGTAGAGATTGGGATTGCTGAATGGGTAAAATGAATGTGATGAGCAAATTCATGGATCCCAGTATAGATTAGTGAATTATCATCTGTAAAATTCTTATTATGAATGATGATTTCTCTTTCTGTTGGATGATAACAACCATTTACTTTTTTACTGGTTTTACCAGAAAAAATCAAGGAAAATTCTTCCACATCACTTTTTAATTCCAGTAATTTTTCTTTAACCTGATCTTGATTCATCTATATTATCAACCTCTTTACTTTCCTACACAAAAATTCGAAAATATTCTCTGAATAATATCTTCAGGAGTAATCTCACCCGTGATTTCTCCTACCCTATTTAAAGATTCTCTTAACTCGAAAGCAGCTAAATCCAGTATTTGCTCGTTTAATTTTATGCTACATTGTTTCAGGTTTTGCAGTGCCCTTTCAATACAATCTGCATGCCGTTGATTCGTAATTACCGGATCATCACTATCATGAGTTCCCTGTAAAACAGCCAAATCTAAAAAAGCAGAATTAAAATCTTCAATACCTGTTTTATTTGCAGCACTCATACTAATAACTTGATAGGGCCTTTGTACTGGTTTTAATTGCTTTTCAATCTTTTCAACAACTGGATCAGCTTTTTTTAATAAATCAACTTTATTAATAATCAGTAATAGAGGTAACTCTGGAGGTAAACGTTGCAAATTCTCAAAATCCTCACCACTGAAACCCGCTGTACCATCGATCATATAAAAGACAATGTCACATTTTTCTGATAATTCTGTAGCTCTTTGGGTCCCGGCTTTTTCGATCGGATCATCCGTATCTCTTAAGCCTGCAGTATCATAAATCCGAATTCCATAACCTTTTATATTAATAACTGCATCCAGATAATCCCGGGTAGTTCCATGGATATCTGAAACTATGGCTTTATCTTCATTGAGCAAAAAATTAAACAAGGTGGATTTGCCGGAATTGGTTTTTCCCAGTATCACTGCCTGGATCCCCTCTCTTAACAAACGGCCCCTTTGGTATCCCTTTAACAAAGACAATAGTTTTTCTTTAATCTGATTATTTTTACCAATCCATTTTTTAACATCCAGTGATAAATCTTCCTCCGGATAATCAATGTAGACTTCAATCTCAGCTAGAAGGTTGGCCATTTTATCTTTTATCAAATTGATTGCTGACCGAGTCATACCAGACAATTGTCGCACAGCCAGTAAAGCTGATCTTTTTGTTGCTGAGTGAACAATATCCATCACAGCCTCAGCTTCTGTTAAGTCAATCCTTCCATTTAAAAAAGCTCTTTGAGAAAATTCTCCTGGTTCTGCTAATCTGGCACCTTTTTCACAAAGTAACTGTATAATAAGAGAAACAATGACTTCACTGCCATGACAATTAATTTCAAAACTTTCTTCTCCGGTAAAACCTGATCCATCTAAAAAAGTTAGAATGATAACATTATCCAAAATCAGCTTTTCTTTAATTATTGCTCCGTAATAAGCATGATGAGATTGATAAGAAGCTTGCCCTTTTTTTGGACCATTAAATATTTGGTCAAGAAGTTCTAAACATTTTTCCCCACTCACCCGAATCACTGCAATTGCAGATGCACCTGGTGGGGTAGCTCGAGCACAAATAATATCCTGATAGTACTCTTTTTCTGGCATTTCTATTGGCCTGGTTCTATTGGTTCTAGTTCAGTGGCTAAAGTTTTAGCCTGATATTCACTAGTAAGAATATCGCCCTGGTGTACCATTAAACCCTGTTTTTCTAATTGATGCATCAATCTGCGCAGAGTTTTATTTGGCAAAAAAGTATTTTGCATAAAAAAACAGGCATATCGGGCAGAGGACGGACCTGCTTCTTTAAAAAAACCTAAATAATCTTCTTCAAATTTTTTCTTAAACATGCCTGAAGAATCAACAAAAAAGAGTAAATATTTAAAGCGGCCAATACGTGGATTATTTTTACTATCCACTTCATCAACTTGATGGCCCTTTTTGATTAATTCTTCTTTAAATATAGCTTTATATTTTTTCAGGCGGTTATTTACCCCAATAAAAACGATCCCAATCTGCATATGATACTCCACTTTTCTAGTTAGCATATAATACTATACCGATGAAGAATGTCAAGTAGACAACGGAAAAAAATTGTAAAGCAAGGATATTCTTTACCCTCTTTACGACTTGCTAAATCCACTGATTTTTTCTATTCACTCTAAGTTCAACATTTTCCAGCATTCTTTTTGAAAAAAAATGTACAAATAATAAGAGGAGATGATATAATAAATACTAGAAAGTAGAAGGTGTACCTCTATAGTGAATGTTTATTTAGAAAATTGTAAAATAATGGGGACAAATATCCTCTTTGCTACCTTTTCGTTATTAATATCTACATTAATTTTTAAGCGTAGATATTGGAACCAAACAACCATTTTTAAAAAATTTCCTTTACTAATCGGTTTGTTCTTTTTTTATTTGTTCTTACCCTATGGACCTTATGTCTTAACTGATATTATACATCTAGTTAGACAGATTAGAGATTTCCGGTATTTTGGATTAACTGAAAATTCCATAATTGTCTTTTTAATCCCTCAATATATCCTTTTTATGTTTATTGGTTTAAGCATATATGTGATTGCATTTCAGGAATTGCTCCATTTTCTTAATTCCATGGGATTTTCGATTTTTGTCATCTGGCTAATTAAAATCATAAATCCAATAATAATGGGAATTGGTATATTTTTAGGAAGGGTAAGACGCTATCACTCCTGGGATGTGATCTTCAATTCTGATGAAATCATTTTGGCAACTTTAAAAGATTTTTCTAACCTTCATTTTATTTTTTTTGTTTTATTTAATAGTTTGGTAATCTTTATTGGATTTGAAATTCTATCAATATTTTACAAGTCGATTTTTAACAATCTTTTTGATATGAAAAAAAAGGAGTCCCAATATGGCCAAGAACATATTTCAGGATGATACTGGAAAATTTAAAAGTAATGATAGTACCAGCACTCAAAAAAATGCACGAATTCATGCTAAAAAGGGTTTACCCCGTTTAGAAGTTGGAGGAAAAAGTAAACCTTTATCTAATAAAGCTTTTTCTATTGGTAGGGATAAATCCAATCAAATAATTGTAGCTGATCCAAAGGTATCCCGTTATCATGCATTAGTCACCTATAAAAATAATCAAGCTTATCTAAAAGATACTGGCAGTTCAAATGGAACTTATTTAAATGGAAATTTAATCCCCCCTAACAAAGCTGTTGCTTTAGAAAACGGAGATAAAATAAAAGTGGGAAGAACTGTAATCATTTATTATCGTTAACCTGTAAACCGCAATTTAAAAATCTATCTCCGCATTGATGCCGCCAAAACAATTTTTGATCTCTAGTGCATAAATTGAACCAATACCTGGTTCATTGACATCAATACCCTCTTCTTTTAAAAGATTATACAATTTACCTGGAGCATCTTTATCATCAGTAATACCAGTAATTGTTTTATTTTCTGAAAGGGTTCCCCCCATATCCATCATCGACATACCAAAAGTCGGAAACCCAAAATTAGATTTAACAGAAAGGTTTTCTCCAACTGTAAGCGTGGGTTGATTAATTCCCAATTCCAGAAACATAGCCATTATACTTTTTAAGGGGAATTTCACATTTAAAGACAGGCTGAGTAAATAACGCTGAATACCTTCTTCTTGCTGAACATCCCTTACTGCAAATTTATTTAATGCAAAAAAGATATCTTCAATTACATCTGCATCTCTGAGTAAGGAATTAAATTCATCTTTCTCTATTAATCGAGCAATGGAACCTAGTACTTTGATATAACGATTATCCATCTGGGGAGCTCCAATAAGAAAAATAATATCCACTCCCTTGCCAAAACCAGTTGAAAATTTAATAGGTTTCTTAAAAACAGCTATCATCACAAAAATTTCTTTAACATTATCCAATTTAGCATGAGGAATAGCAATTCCAGGTTTTAACTCTGTTGTTCCCTGACCTTCCCGATCAACTAGCCCTTTATAAAATGATTCTGCACTTTCTACCAAACCCTTTTTAAATGCTCTTTTGGCAAAAAAATCAAATAACTCATCTCTGCTTTTTACAGAGGGGTTAATAAAAACACAATCTTTTAATAAAAAATTCGCTAACATTTAAACGCTCCCCTTTCACATAATAATCAATACATTGTTAAGGTTCTTACAAAATGAAAAAACCTCTCTTAATTCTCTATTTTTCATTAAAACTTAATTTTAAAACAAAAGGCGTAACAAAAGCTGTAATAATAACCATAAAAATAACCGCAGTAAATTCTTTTTCTGCAATAAAATGATATTCACTCATTGCGATAGAAGCAATGATCAATGCAACTTCTCCTCGAGGAGACATACCTGCCCCAATCCGAAAAGCTCTATTTAAATCAAAACCAATAATCTTAGCAAAAAAACCACAGCCTAATATCTTTCCACCAAAGGCTGCTACTATAAAAAGTAAGACAAAGGGTAATATTTCTAATTTAATATTACGCAAATTAGTCTCTAAACCAATAGACACAAAAAATATGGTAACAAATAAAGTATGTCCGATAATTTTTGTTCCCTCTTCAATAGCATGTTTGTCTTTTAATCGGCCTAAAAATAACCCAGCAAAAAAGGCGCCTGTAATTGCTGCAATTTCCACTTTTTCTGAAATCCAGGCAAAGAGAAATAAAACAAAAAAAGCAAATACCAAAGAAAACATGTCTGATTTAACATAAGGTACAAATTTCGATAGGTAGGGAATAATGAAAAAACCAACTCCAATAATCAAAACAAAATAACCGATTACAAAACCAATGGTTTTACCAATCTCAAAAAAACTAACTTCATCACTTCCTAGAAAACCAAAAATAATGGATAATAAAATGATACCAATTACATCATCTATAATAGCTGCACTAACAATGGTATTCCCCTCTACACTTTTTAACTTCCCAATATCCATTAAAGTCATGACAGAAACAGAGACAGAGGTGGCAGTTAGGATAAGCCCCATCACGATAGAAGGAGGGACAGGATTTCCTCTGGAAGTCATAAAGAAGGTCACACTAAAACCAAAAATAAAAGGAAAAATGATTCCTCCTAAAGCAATCATAAATGAATTTTTTCCGATTGATTTTAATTCATCCAAATCAGTTTCCAAACCAGCTAAAAAAAGGAGAATGACCACCCCGATTTGAGAAAACAATTTGATAATATGAAGATCTTCCTCATGATGAATCAAATTAAAACCTGTCGGCCCTAAGACAATACCGACTAAAATCATTGCTAAAACCGGAGGTAAATTAATCTGTTGAAATAAACTGCTGAGTATTTTGGAAAAAAAAATTATCGATATTACAATCAAAATGATAGTAAAGTGTTCCATGAAAAGTATTCACCTTTTTAATAATTTATTCGAATTAAGACATGAACATATTTTAAACTAAATTACTGATTTTTTAAATCTTTTTTCAAATATTTATTAAGAAACTTTAAACTTCCATCTCCAGTTTGACACGACAACAGCAATTCTATATAATTAAATTCAAAAGATTTTTCAAAAAAAGTCACTATTTCATCCTTTATTTTTAATAAGACAATATTTACAAGGAGATACTTATTTTTATAGAAAACCAAAAAATCAGAACTTTAAAAGATTTTTATCAATTAATGGATGCAACAGCTGTTGTTAGAAGATCACTTTGCCAGGCAATTTTGGCAAAGACAAAAAAGACTGAAAGCGACCTTTTATCAATTAAGAATGCTTTCAATAATTTGAAAAATATTCAACTTGCTGAACAAGCAGGTAATTATACTTTAGAAATCACTGCTGATAAGAGTATTACTGTTGATCTCGATTATGAAATTAATGAGCTATCAAAAGATATTTATTACCTGAACCATACAGACGAAGAATTTATTCAATATTTAAAAACTCTTTATCCTGATATAGATAACTACTTAAACAAAGGTCTAAGAGCCTTAAAGGATAAACATTTTACTAATTTTATTACGGATCGTGATGGGACAATAAATAATTATTGTGGCCGTTATCAGTCATCCATTCAATCCATTTACAACGCTATTTATTTAACTTGTTTTTCCCAAAACTGTACAAACAATTCGGTAATGATTACTTCAGCTCCATTGAAAAATCCAGGAATTATAGATGTATCCATCTTTCCTGATTCACCTTATATATTAGGGGCTTCCAAAGGAAGAGAGTTTGTGGATCAAAAAGGGAACTACCACTCTTATCCAATTGATCAAGAACAACAGGAAATCCTGGATCAATTAAATTTAAAATTAGAACTTTTAGTTTCTCAACCAGATTATGAAATTTTTTCGTTAATTGGTTCAGGACTTCAATTTAAATTTGGACAAACCACCATAGCCCGTCAGGATGTCAACCAGTCTATTTCTGAAACAAATTCACAAAACCTGTTGGAATTAATTCAGGATATGGTTTTTCAGGTGGACCCGAGAGGAGGTAATCTGATTATTGAAGACACAGGAAAAGACATTGAAATTATCCTGACGACTAAAAATCAAGAATCTGAACAGGATTTTAATAAAGCAGATGGTCTGACTTTTCTGGATTCCCAATTGGATTTAAATTTAGCTAAAGGAAATAACCTGGTCTGCGGTGACACTGCTTCAGACATTCCCATGCTAAAAAAGGTTCTCTCTCTATCTCCAGATAATGAAGCTGTATTTGTCACCCAAGATACGCAACTTATTATTCAACTAAAACAAATTCTACCGGATATCCTCATTTTCCCTTATCCAGATATATTGGTGGTTTTATTATATCAGTTAGCCAAGAATAAATAATAATTACTAATTTCCTATGTTGGGAATTAATAGGGAGATCTAAAGAGGGATTCTATTGAAGAAAGTAATATTTAAAAGTTATAATAATTTAAAAAATAAAATAAAGTTTTAAGGATTTTTTATTATGGAGACAACTCAATTTTGCGGTGTAATTTTTGATTTAGATGGAGTGATTACTCAAACACAAAAGATTCATTCTGCTGCCTGGGAAAAGATGTTTAATGATTTTTTAAAAACTTACTGTTATGAAAATAATCTGACTTTTGAAGCCTTTGATCGCAGAAATGACTATCTCCTTTACGTAGACGGCAAACCAAGAATTGAAGGAATAAGATCCTTCTTAAAATCCCGCAGCATAGAACTGCCAGAAGGGAATGAACAAGATGATATTGATCAGAAAACAATCTGGGGATTAGGGAACAAAAAGAACCAGGATTTTCGCCATATCATTCAAACCCAGAGTGTAGAAATTTATCAATCCACCATTTCCTTGATCGAAGAATTAAAGAAAAAACGGATAAAAGTCGGTGTTGCATCATCCAGTAAAAACTGTCACTTTATTTTAGAACAATCCAAATTGCTGCACTACTTTGAAACTGTGGTAGATGGAGAAGTTTCACAAAAATTACACTTAAAGGGTAAACCTGAACCAGATATTTTTGCAAAAGCTGCTGAAAATATGGGGTTATTCCCTCATCAATGTGTGATAGTGGAAGATGCAATCTCTGGTGTAAAGGCAGGTTTAGCCGGCAATTTTGGTATGGTATTAGGTGTAGCACGCAGTGTTGATGGCAGAGAGTTATTAGCCAATGGTGCAGATACGGTGGTTAGTGATTTATCGGAAATCAATTATCAAGATATGCATCATTGGTTTGAAAAAGGGATAAATTACTACAGCTGGCGGTTGAAGTACTATGGCTTCCATCCAGCAGAAGAAAAACTCCGGGAAACTCTCTTTACTACTGGAAATGGGTATTTTGGTACCAGAGGTTGTATTGAAACAGAAAAAGATGATGGTATTCATTATCCAGGCTGCTATATTGCCGGGGTATATAATAAAACTCCTTCAATGGTTCATCATAAAAAAATATTTAACAATGATCTGGTAAATTGTCCGAACTGGCTTCCGATTGAATTTAAAATTGGAAAAAGTGATTATATTAGTCCCTTTCAAATGGAAATACTAAGCTACAAACAGATTCTTAATATGAAAAAAGGCTTGATTGAACGATCAGGAATCTTTAAACATAAAACAGGTAAAATCACTCGCATTAAAATAAAAAGATTTTCCAGTATGGAAAATCCCCATTTAGCAGCTATTCGCTTTGAGATTATACCTCTAAATTATGCTGATCCTATTACAGTTCGAACTTATTTAGATGGCAGTGTGATCAATAATGGGGTGGAAAGGTACCGGCAGCTTAATCAAAAACACTTAAAATTTATTTCTAGTGGCAAAGAAAAAGATTATGTATACCTTTGCATGCAAACAAC
>JAKSBL010000349.1 GCA_022361115.1 Spirochaetota bacterium
CGGTATATCTAGATATAGTTTCATTAGGAATTATGAAGTTAAGAATAATAAAGTTTATTGGTATTGATTATACTTTTATATCAGTAGGACTTCCGATTGTTAGAAATAAAATAAATGAAACTTTATTTATTTTATTTAAAGAATTAACAAAACATTTCAACTTTCATTTAGTTTCTTTTGTTCCATTATCTGGTTTATTTAATGATTATAGTAATATTAAAAGTTTAGATAACTCCTACAAAGTTCAAGTTAATAAAAAAGAAGAACAAACAATCTTTCATATTGAGAATAATTTTGAGAATCAATTAAACAAAATAAGTAAACAAGAACGTAGAAGAATGCGAAAAGCTTATAAAGAAATTAATGATTTAAAACTTGAACTCAAATCGAGAATAATTGGAAAAGATGAATTTGAGAATGAATTCGACAGTTTTGTTAATATGCACCAGGAAAAATGGCAGAATTTTTTAAAGCCAGGACATTTTAAAGCATGGCCTCATTCATATCAATTTCATAAAGAATTTGCAAAAAGTCAGATAAATAATAAAAGACTTAAATTTATGAAAATAATACTAAATGATCAAACAATAGGTTACAAGTATATGTTTCATTTCCAAAATACACTTTATGCTTTTTTAGATGCTCATACAAAAATTTTAGAATCTAAACACATTCAGTTTTACAGAGTTGGTTTCGGTGAACAAGTTAAATTAGCTATTAATGAAAAAATCAAATGGATTGATAGTATGCGTGGTACATATAAACATAAAATGCATCTTGGTGGCGAGTTATATCATATGTATAATTTATGTTTATATAAAAATAATATAATATTCATCAAAATATTTATTTTTAGAAAGTTAACTAGATTTATTCATATTTTATATTATAAAATAATACGAAATAAGGCATTCCCAAAAATTAAAATAAAGCCAAAAACACTCTGGGATCTTTGGATCCGAACATATATGATATCTAAATAAAGAGCAATGACATGAAAATTAAAAATTATTATTGTGGACATCCAGGTCTAAGTATAGAAAATTTTTTTTCAAATAAAACTAGCAACGTTTACAACTGGTTTAATAAAAATAAGATCATTTATTTTCATAAAGCCAGAGTTGCTATTAAATATCTATGTGATAAAATCGGAGTAGAACCAGACGATGAAATCTTGGTTCCTTCTTATAATTGTGGATCAGAGATTGATCCATTATATCAAACTGGTGCTAAACTTATAGTTTATAATATAAAAAAAGATTGCAGTCTAGATATAAAAGATTTAAAAAATAGTATTTCAGATAAAACAAAAATTATATATGTTATCCATTATTATGGTTTTGTACATAATTTAACTGATATAGTAGAAGTCTGTAAAACCAAAAATATTTATTTAATAGAAGATTGTGCTTTATCTCTTTTTACTAAACATGATTATAAAAATGTTGGTTGTTTGGGTGATGCTGCAATTTTTAGTTTCCCAAAAACACTCCCAGTTCCAGATGGTGGTGCTTTAGTAGCTAACAATCATGATTTATTTAGTAATAATATTTTATTAAAAAAACCAGGATTAAAACTATTTTATAAAAAACTATTGCCAATAATAAAATCATCTATATTAAGATGGATAGTAACTAAAAAAATTAATTTCTTAACAATATTATTTAAAACTAAAAAATATGAGAAAAAAAGAGAAAAAACTCCTGACATCCCTGCTAGTTATTATTATGATCAGAGTTTAAACAATATGAAAACTTCCAATTTAACAAAAAAATTATTAAAATCTTTTGATTATAACGATATAGTTTTTAAAAGAAGAAGAAATTTTTTGTTATTTTTAGAGGAATTTAAAAATGATATAAAAATAGTACCACTATTCTCAAGTTTAAAAGAAAATGTTTGTCCTCTAAATTTTCCAATATTTGTTAATAATAGGGAAGAAATTAATAAAAAAATGCTCGAATCAAATATTGCAACTGTATCATGGTGGGCAGGATATTATAAAAATCTCAATATAGAAAAATTTACAGAAACATGCTGTTTAAAAAATAATATTTTAGCATTACCTATCCATCATCAACTTGATGTTGAGGATATTAAATATATTTCAAAAAAAATTAAATCATTAGTGAGTATATAATGTTAATCCGAATAATTAAATTATTAATCTCTATTTTATATTTTTTTTTATTTAATATATATATTTTCTTTTATTTAATAGTCAAATGGAAGATTCCAAAAAGAAAAACAATAATAACATATCATGGTGTTAAAAATAATGAAAAAAATAAATTTGAAAAACAGATGAAAATTCTAATAAAAAAAACTAATCCAGTATCCATTAATCATAACAACTTTATAAATAAAAATTGTACTTCAGTTACTTTTGATGATGGATACCAGAATTTTTTATTTAATGCATTACCAATTTTAATTAAATATAATATTCCAGCCATAATTTTTATTACTTCCGGCTATTTAGGAAAAAGACCAGGATGGATAAAAAATGAAAAACATGAAAATTATAATGAAATATTATTAAATGAAAATCAACTAATAAATCTCCCTGCTAATCTAATTACAATAGGTTCACATTGTGTTAGTCATCCCCGTCTTGCAAAAATGCAAAGTAGAGAAATAGAATATGAATTAACTGAATCAAAAATGGTATTAGAAAAGATATTAAATAAACCAGTTTTATATTTTGCATTACCACATGGATCAAAACCAGCTAACATTGAACAAATTGCTAAAAAGGTTGGTTATTTAAAAATATTTTTAA
>JAKSBL010000136.1 GCA_022361115.1 Spirochaetota bacterium
TTCAACTTCTATTAATCCTGTATTATTTACATTACCAGATAAAGCAAAAACTTTTGTTCCGTTACTACTTTCTGTACCAATACTGGAGTACCAGTCTGCGCCATTTAAAACAATGCCAGGTACATTGGCTAATGTTTCAACATTATTGATAATGGTTGGTTTATCAAAAGCTCCTTTTGCCGCCGGATAAGGGGGGCGGGGACGAGGCATTCCTCTTTTTCCTTCAATACTATGAATGAGGGCTGTTTCCTCACCACAAACAAAAGCTCCAGCTCCTTGTTTGATAATCACTTCCATATTAAAACCGCTGTCTAATATATTGTAGCCTAACAATCCGTATTTTTTGGCATCATCAATAGCTTTTTGCAGCTGTTTAATTGCTAATGGATATTCAGCTCTGATATAAACATAAGCTTTGCCGGCTCCAATTGCGTAAGAAGCAATAATTAAACCTTCCAATAGACGATGAGGATCCCCTTCAATTAATGCTCTGTCCATAAAAGCACCTGGATCTCCCTCATCTGCATTACAAACAAAATATTTCTGGAAAGAATAAGTTTGTAAAGCTGCTTTCCATTTTCTACCTGTTGGAAATCCACCGCCACCACGGCCTCTTAAACCACTTTTTTCGACAGTATCACAAACTTCTTCAGCAATCATGGTTTTTAAAGCTTTAGCTAATGCCTGATATCCACCATTAGCTAAATACTCATCAATACTTGCAGGATCTATTATTCCACAATTTTCTAATGCCCATCTTTTTTGACTGGCGAAAAATGGGTGTTCATTGAAATTGGGGACAGCTTGATAGGATTCTCCATTTTTGATGGGGACCTGGTATAAAACATGTTCAGAGTCAATCTGACCGGAAAAGAATTGGTCTAAAATATTGGCAGCTTTATCTTCAGTAACTTTACCAAAAACAATTCGATTTTTACCAGGAATTTGAATTTCCATAATGGGTTCTGCCGAACAATAACCGACACAACCGACTTCTTTTATTTGTGCAGTTGGTTGCTTTTCTGTAATAAAGGAGTTAATCGTTTTTAAAGTATCACCCGCACCCGCACCAATTCCACAAGTAGCTGTTCCTAAATAAATAAATGGAGCTTCAATTTGCTGATATTGATTTTGTTTTAAATATACTGATTTTTTTTCTTTACACTCATTACTTTCATGACAAATTGGGCCGTTTTGTAAACAATCTACAAAATCTTTACAAGGTTTTTCCTGTGAGTGAGCACATTTTGAACAACATTTATAGCTTACAGTATTACTCATGATTGCTTTTCCTTTTCTCGATAAGAATTGATGATTTCATTCACCTGATCTGGTTTTACCTTAGTATGGTAATGATCATTCACACAAATGACAGGAGCTAAACTACAAACACCAACACAGGATACTAATTCCAAACTAAATAGACCATCCTTTGTGGTTTCTCCAGCGTTTATTTGCAGTTCTCTTAATAGTGCTTCCATCACCCGTGCAGATCCTTTAACATGACAGGCAGTACCTCGACAAATTTGGATGTGATATTTACCTGGTGCATGAAATTTAAATTGATTATAAAAACTAGCTACTCCATAAATTTTGGACAAAGGAATAGAAAGCTGCTGACTGATTTTTTTTAATGAATTTACAGAAAGATATTGTTCTGCTTCCTGAATTTCCTGAAGCAAAGGGATAAGGGCATCTCGCTTTGCATCTTTGTACTTGACCAATATTTGATCAATTGGTTCCGAACTCATATGAACTCCTTAATTTAATTATCCTAATAATGTTTTGGTTTTATGGTTTATAAGAAAAATAAACCACTCTATCTAAAAACATCGTAATATCTACATTTTCCACGTAAATATTCGATGGAACACGCAATCGAACGGGAGCTAGATTCATAATTCCTTTTATTCTTGCATTAATCATTAAGTTGGCTACTTTCTGAGCTTCCATGTTAGGAACAGTAATGATTCCGGTTTTAATGTCTTGGGTTTTGACAATCTCTGACATTTGATCTAGAGAATAAACATGAGTATTACAGATAACCCTATTTATCTTATTAGGATCTCGATCAAAAGCAGCCGTAATAAAAAGACGAGATTTACCCTGGGCAAAATAGGTTAACAAAGCTTTACCCATATTACCCACACCAATGAGGATAATTTTTTTTTGTTCTTTTTCGAGGAAAAACTCATTAAAGCAATTGAGTAGTTCTGTAACCTGATAACCATGTTGTGGATTGCCTGTATATCCAATATTCATTAAATCACGACGAACAACAGCTGCGCTGACACCACAAAGAGAAGCTAATTGATGGGAGTAGATGTTTTCTGTCTTTTCTTGAGAAAGATCAATCAAGAGTCGTCGGTATAAACTGAGACGAGCAACAATTTTTTCCAAGATGACCTTCTTGTATTATCGTTATTTTTCTTACATTGTTATTTTTTTCACAATATGTATAAACTATTTCCTAAAATTAATCAAGTTTTTTTAAAAAAAATCCGGCTGCATCTGATGGGAGGAAGCGTAACAGCAGATGGCCGGATTTTTATTTATATTGTGTTGCTTTAAGGACAAATATCTATGAAGAATTATTTAGTTGCTGAAAATAACTCTTTAAATCCTCTAAACTGATGTTTAATAATTGCATATTTTTGAACATATCTGGCAGTGTATGCTGGATAAATTCTGCTCTTTTAATATTCATTATTTGATCATAGCCTTGTTGATCAACAAAATAACCAATTCCCCGTTTTTTATAAATAATGGATTCATTTTCCAGATGCTCATATGCTTTTAGTATAGTATTTTGATTGACCTCTAAAGCAACAGCCAATTCTCTTACAGAAGGGATGCGTTCTTCTGTTTGATATTGTTTAGTGAGAATGCTTTCCATGACAAATTCCACAATCTGTAAATAAATTGGTTTGTTTTGATCAAATTTCATAGTTTTTTAGACCTCTTTTTTCTTCAATAGCCAGAAAGAAAGAAAATACAAAATACCTGGTATTACAAAATGGGTAAAAATTCGGAATGAATATACCAAGAGATTGCTATCATTAAAGGAAAAATTAAACTGATAATCATTCAGTGTAACAACCTGATTATTTAAAATGAATTTGGCAATTCCCATTAAGTAAAAACCAGTAATAATACTAGTTGCTAAAGCTAAAACAAAGAAGAGGAGTACCAGGGTAAAGAGTGTTTTTAAAAATTGATTTTTCTTAAAAAAGATTGATCCAAAGAAAAATATTGAGTGAAAAGTAATGAAAAATAAAAATGTCTTTAAAACATTTAAAAAGCTAAAAAAAGTAAATTGAAATGAAGAGGTTAATAAAATCGATTTGAGCAAAGATAAAAATAAGACATTGATCATTAAACTCATCACACTAATGATGAAATAAATAATAGAAGAAACCAGCCATTTTGAAAACCACTTTTCTAGCTGAGAAGCCGGAATTAAGAGGTAATAAGTAGATTGTTCTGATTCCTGAAATTCGGAAAATGTTTGACTGATTACAATAAAACCTAAAATAATGAGTAAAACTAAAGACCCGGAAGGATCAATAACCTGGTTGTTTTGTAACTGAAGAATATTTAATGAAAAATAAATAATATTGATAATGATGACTACCAAAAAGTATTTATTAATATTGTTTAGAATTTCAATTTTTAACAAATTATAAAGATTTTTAAAATTTATTGGGTAAGCATTCATGAATTCTGCTCCTTTTTATTCAGAAATCTATTGATCCCTTGAGGATTATTAATGACAGCCTGGAAAAAGAAATCTAGCTCCAGCTGAGCCGGCTGTTGGTTAGTAATATTTTTTAAAACATGATATCCCCCAGGATTTTTTTGAGAAAAAAGAATATCCTCTTGATTTTCTATAGTAGTGGTTAATTCAATGAAAAATTGTTGCTGTATGGCTGACAGATCATGATTTAATAAAATTTTTCCCTGATCAATGATCATGAGCTGATCAAAAAGGTTTTCAAACTCTTTAACATGATGAGTTGAAATAATAAAAGTTCTCTCCTCAGACATGGCTTCAATGAGTAATTTGTGAATTTCACTTTGTGCAATCAGGTCGAGGCCATTGGAAGGCTCATCAAAAAGTATTACTTTAGCCTGAGTTGAAACAGCAAAAATAAGAAGAAATCGTTTTTTTTCTCCATATGAGAGAGTTTTGAGGTTTTGGTCCATTTTTAATTGAAATTGTTCAATTTTGGAATGAAAGAAATCAATTTTAAAATTGGGGTAAAAAGGATAAAACCTTTGATAAAATTGTCTGATGGTTATTGAAGGGAGGAAAAAGGATTCTGGAATAAAGTATAGGTCCTTTAAAAATAATGGATTTCTCTGATGAGTTACATATTCTTGTAAATGGCAGGTGCCAAAATTGGGCTTTAATAATCCACAAATGAGTTTTAAAAGAGTGGTTTTTCCTGCTCCGTTTCTTCCTAATAGTCCATAAATTTTACCAGGTTGAAAATCAGTGGTTAAAGCATGAAAGAGTTTGGTGTTTTTTTTATAGGAAAAATCAACTCCAGCTAATTTAATCATATTAACTCCTATACTGTTATATTATACTATAACAGTATAGCGCAAAAGTAATAAAAGTCAAGTAAAAAGTTAAAAAAGTTATCTATGAAAGTTTATAAAAAAATTTAACATTCGGTTTACTAATAATTAAATTGAAATAGAAATAAATTAATTGTATTAATAGGATATGATAAAAATTACTAAACCTACATTATTAATTGATAAAGAAAAAGCACTTACCAATCTGGACAATATGTTTGCTAAAGTGAAACAGAAGCCACTGATGTTTCGTCCCCATTTTAAAACCCATCAATCAGCAGAAATTGGCCGGTGGTTTAAAGAAAAAGGAATTACACAGATTACAGTATCCAGTGTGGAAATGGCAGAGTATTTTGCTCAGCATGGATTTCAAGACATTACCATTGCTTTTCCCTGTAATATTTTAGAAATTGATAGTATTAATCAGCTGGCAAGTAGGATTGAATTAGGGCTGCTGGTTGAATCAGAAGAAGTGATACAATATTTAAATAGAAATTTAAAATTTCCTGTCAATATCTGGATAAAAATAGATACAGGTTTGAGGAGGACAGGGATTGAACCAAAAAATGTAGATTTTGTTTTACGTGTCCTGCAAAGCATCATTCATTCTAAAAATATGAGAATTCGTGGTTTATTAACCCATTGTGGTCATACCTATCAAGCAAAAAATCAGC
The DNA here is from genome assembly GCA_022361115.1 of Spirochaetota bacterium. Lineage (GTDB taxonomy): Bacteria > Spirochaetota > GWE2-31-10 > GWE2-31-10 > GWE2-31-10 > JAKSBL01. The sequence goes on from JAKSBL010000136.1 coordinate 5,259, forward strand.
AAGAGATTATTGAGATTTACCATAAATCCATGGGTGAGCTATTAAAGCTTCAGGATTATTTATCAAATCAAGGACATCATACAAAAATTTCCATTGGTGATACCCCTTCTTGTAGTCTGATTGATCATTTTAAGCGAGTAGATGAGATCAGGCCAGGAAATTTTATCTTTTATGATTTGATGCAGTCTAATCTGGGAGTTTGCTCTGAAAATGAGATTGCAGTAGCTGTTGCCTGCCCGGTTGTTGCAAAGCATGAAGACAGGCTGGAAATCGTGATTTATGGCGGTGCAGTTCATCTTTCAAAAGAATTGATAATAGATTACCGAGGAAATAAGTGTTTTGGTAAAGTTGCAGAATTATCTGAAAATGGTTGGACCCAGACCTTACCTGAAACCTATGTCAGAGCATTATCTCAAGAACATGGTATTGTTAAAACCCCAACATCAATATTTAATAGGATTAAAATTGGGGATGTATTAGTTATTCTCCCTGTTCATTCCTGTTTGACGGTAAATCTTATGAGAACTTATCATGAATTTAATGGAAAAAAATACTCGGTTTTAGGTTGATTAATTATTTCTTGTATCTTTTTTGGGCCTGATTTTCTTATCTTTTTGATCCTCTTTGATATGGTAAGGATCAAAACCAGTTGAATCTTCTGCGATTTTTGCCAACATAACATCTGATAAAATAACAAATTTTTGATAATCAGCTCTTTCTGCTTCGGAAAAGTTTTCTGTCTCAAACATGCTTTTTACTGCATCAAAATATGATTTTGCTTCTTCTGGTCTTTTTGCCTGGTAGAGATTAAAGCCGATTAAGTATTTTATTGTAACTGTTTCTTGTCCTGGAAATTTTACTACTAAACTTTCCAGCAATTCAATTGCTTTTGAGTATTTACCTCTGTTTGACAATCTCTGAGCTTCTAAAATATAATTTTCAATATCCCAAGTAGCTCGTTCAGCTTCTGTTTTTTTCATCGTTTTACAACTGCTTATTGAAAGAGCTGCTATTATTAATAGAAGAAGGATTTTTTTCATTCTTAACCTTTCTTTTCTGTTTTTATTTTTATTGTTTTTTCTTTAGTTTTAAAGAATAATGCAAATATATCTAATACCATTTCTTTGGCAATCAATTGTACTCTGTGTTGTTCCAATGGTTTGGTAATGTCTGGAACTAACTTGTATTTCTTTTTTTTCTTAATTTTTTCCTGGTAATTAATTAAATCTATTTCATAACGAATTAATAATTCTGTTGGTATGTTTTTTATATAATTGAACTCACCTTCCTGGTATTCCAGGATAGTAATTTTTATATTAATATCTGAGCTTTCATCACCATCATTACCATAGTAAACCGGTATATCAATTTTATTATCAAGTAAGGTTTGACCCATTAAATTGGTGAATGAATCAGCTAAATAATTTTTATATGCTTTGTAATATTCTATTTGAGTTTTGTCAAGTACATATTGAGCTTTCTTCTTTTCGTTTTTTGTGGAGTTTTCAGTGACTAATTCATTGTGTTTTTGGCTGATTTGATCTGAAGTTTGATCAAATGTATGGTCAGAAGTGAGATCATTGACTGTATTTAGGTCTTCAAGTGGTTTTGCATGATCTTCAACAATATCGGTAGATTGATCAGAGTTAGCCACTTTATATTTTTTATTAATAATAATATCTTCTGAAAAGTCTAAGCTTACAGAAAATGCCTTGGGACGATCATATTTTTTATCAGAAAGAATAGATTTATGCTTACAGCTGGTGCTCAACAAAAACAAGAGAAGGATCAATAAAGTTGGTAAAAATGATTTATTCATGATTTAATGAACAAAATACCCTTTCAATATCTTTTGTATAGAGGCTTTTGCAAAAATGCTAACAATGAGGTTCTTGTATCTCTATTAACAAATAAACTCACTTTTACCATAATTCGTTGCATTTTTGCAAGAACCTCTATTAATAACTAATATATTTTTAAATTTTCTGGTATTATGTAAACTGTATCATCAATATCAGTCTAATCCTTTATATTATAGAATACTGATTTTTCATAATATAGGATTGGACCGGTTTTAAACAAATAATACTATAATATAAGAATTCGACATCTTATGGATAAAAATATATGTTTAAAGAGGCTCTGGCAAAAAATAATAAATTCTTTATGAATGCAGGTACCTCTAAAAGCACTATATATTAAATATGATTAAATCCCAATAAGTTTTACAAAAATATTACCGGGAAAAAATTTAAAATTAAAGGATTTAATATGTCTGTTTATCAAAAAAGTATTCATTTTCATTCAAAA
>JAKSBL010000448.1 GCA_022361115.1 Spirochaetota bacterium
AATCGGCCTTTTACTTAAATACTGAGGCCACATCATTTTCCGTTGTGGCATATCAGCCAACTCTTCCTTAATTAATTCTATAATTTGTTCAGTATTGAGGTTAAGATTTTCTTTTTGAGATCTGATTCTTACCGATAATTTTTCTTGTTCGATTTCCTTGTTCCCAATAACTATAATGTAGGGGAGCCATTCTTTCTCTGCATCTCTGATTCTCTTGCTTAAAGATTCTGAACGATCATCCACATCTATCCGAATACCTTGCTGAGTTATTTTTCTGCAGAGATTTTTTGCATAATCCAGATGGTTCTCACTTAGAGGAATAATCCTGACTTGACTGGGAGAAAGCCACAGAGGAAACATTGGTATTTTTTGATTTTTTATATCTAAGGCAATGTTTTCTAGTAAAGCACAGAGCGATCGTTCAATACTGCCAAAACTGGAAGCATGGAGGATCACGGGACAGGGAATTTTATTGCCTTCTTCATTAATATAGCCAATATCGAAACGGGGCCCATCTTTAACATCCCATTGTACAGTAGAAACCTGAATATTTGATTGATCTTCAGTAATAGCTTGAAACTCATTTTTAATTGCATAATAATGACTCATTTGGGGCATGAGTTTAAAAAAGGCGGGAACTCCGATTTGTTTACTAATATTGATTAACCAATCCTTATTCTCCTGATAAAAATCAACAGTTCCCTCCCAACCTAAAACCCAGCGTTTATTGGATATGATGTTATTCATAATATCAGCAAAGATAAAACAAAGTTTTTCAAACTCAGCTTGTGCTTCCTTTACTGAGATACAGGCAGCATGCATATCAGTCATATGAAAATTGCGGACCCGCTTTAAACCACTAACTTCTCCTTGCTGTTCATTGCGAAAGCAATTGGCTTCTTCATAAACTTTTAAAGGTGATTGTTTATGACTAAAACGCACTTTATTCATAAAAGGGAATGCCAGTGGGTCAGATGCATAACGGAGATAACAAATTCCCCGGCCCCCGTCAACCTGGTAATCCCTTTCATGAAATTCTCCCATGAGCTCACCAACTACATTGTGGTCACCTCGGATTAATAAAGGGTTTTTCATTTGAAAAGCTCCCCAGTCATATGCGATTTGAGCTGCATAATCCAGCATCAGCTGATGAATAAGTAATCCTTTGGGATACCACTTAAAGTGCCCTTTTTCACTGACTTCACAATAGTCCAAGAGTTTGTGTTCTTTCATTAATTTAATATGCATGGGAATTTGCTGATTGTCTTCACCTTGTTTAAACTCATTTTCCACAAAAATCTTTAAATTTTGATACTCTATGGATGGGTTAATAAAAACCGGACACTGAAGAAAATTATCCGGGTTTACTGGATATTCTTTGCCATTGAGATCAACAATGATGTAATTGCTAAACTCAGCTCCTTTTCGTTTCTCTTTTTCTGGGTCTCGTATTTTTATTTTGTCTCCTGGATGGTAATGGGCACTCCATTCTGATAAGGGGTGACCCAGGTTTTCAAATTGAAAGGATTTGTACCAACCAAAGGGAGCTCGGACAACATCAACCTTTTGAGCAAAAATCTTTTCCAGTTCTTTCATTTTAGTCAGACTAAATTTTGGAGAAGCAGGATGAGAAGTAAGATGAACATAGGGATAAAGGATTAACAAAGAACAGCCGAGTTGTGCCAGCCGTTTATTGGTATCTGCCAGTAATTGTTCTTGTACTGATGCAAAGTTTTTTTCATCTTCCTTTTCCAGCGCCATAAAGATGATCACACACTCCTGGTCAATATTTTGTTCTTTTTGATCTGCTGCTAGATCATCACAATCATAAGTTGCTTTTTCAATAGCCTTAATCTTAATAAATTTTGAATGAATTCCTAATATTCTCATATTATCTCCTTTATAAATGAATGTCATTTTTTTATTGGAAAAATAAAAAAAGCCCATGAACAAATCTGCTCATGGGCTTTTTTTTATCTGCCAATTATATTATTTTCTGTTCTCCTTATGACAGATTTTAACCCACGAGTTTGTTTTCATTGTTGTAGTTGTGAAAAGGGTAGTCGTGTTTAAAATCTGTTTTAAGTTTTGCATTTTTTTTTTAATTCAGTAAGATTTTATTTGTTAGTAATTATAGCATGAATAAAAAAAATGTCAATCTATGAAATGGAGTGTGAGACATAACTCTGACACTTATTCCAATTAGTCATGCCCTCTTTGTTCTTCCTAAAATGAAATATTGCCAGCTTAGGTTTTAAAACGATCAATTATGGTATTGGTTAATTCAATATTTTTACTTAAATCTTCGCTAATTTTATTCAGTAAATCCATGATATTTTGGATTTTATCAGATTCAGTTTTAACTCCATTCACCTGATCCACAATAGTTGTTGAGAATCCGTGCATTTCATTAAGCCCTGTATTGATATTATTTGTTTCATCATTTATTAAATATGAATTTTCTTTTACCTGAATAGTAATTCCCTGGAGTACATTGATAGATTGAAGAATTTCATTTCCTCCAATAGATAACTCTTTGATTGCCTGTCCTATTTCATCAAAAGCGTCTGTTAATTGAGAAACTTCCATTTGAATTTCTTCAAAAGATTGAGCAGTCATGTTTCCTGCTTCTGAAACTTCTTTAATAATCTCTAAAGTTTTATTTAATTCCATGCCAATATCTTTGGAATTTTTTGAACTCACTTCTGCCAGTTTTCTCACTTCTCCTGCAACAACAGCGAAACCTTTACCAGCTTCTCCTGCATGTGCTGCTTCTATGGCTGCATTCATGGAAAGTAAATTCGTTCGTGAAGCCATTTCCTCAATTGCTTGAATGGCATTTTTCATAGTTTGGGCTGCTCGATTGATATTATCAATATACTCACTGGTCCGATCCATTTTTGATTTGCTTTCAACTGTTAATTGAATAAATTTCTGTATCTTTTCAATCCTTTGATTTGTTATGCGTTCAATATTACCAATAGAAGAAACCATTTCAGTTACTGCTGAAGATGTTTCTTCAACTGCTGATGATTGATTTTGAACTATTTCTTCATACTGTTTTAAGCGCTCAAAAATACTATTTGTTGATTGGGAACTTGTTTTAATTTGGGAATCAATCTGGGAAATCATTTCACTGGAGGAATGAATATTATTAGAGATTTCCTTTACTGCTTGTAAAGTATTATTCAATGAATCACCCATTTCTTCTTTCAGTTTATCAGATGCCTTGGAGTACTCCTTTAAATTAGTAATTATGTTCTTTAATGTTAAAATAAATCTATTAAAATTTAATCCCAAAATCCCTATTTCATCTTTACTTTTTATTACAATTTCTTTTGTTAAATCTCCTTCTCCTGTTGCCAAACTTTCTGAGAATTTTGAAATCCTTTTTAGGGATTTTGTTATCTGAGATGTTATAATAATCATTAATGGAATGATTACCAAAATTAAAATAAAACTAATTAAGATAATAGATTGAGTCAGCTGTTTGATTGATTGGCTTAGTTCTTCCTGTGGAATTAATGCAAGATAACCCCAACGCGTAATTGGGGAGTTGTAATAGGTAACTATAAATTGAATCTCATCAATTTTTACTATTTTAAAAGTATCATCATTTTCCATTAATTCAGTTAAACCCTCTATTTTCATTTCAGATATGGGTTTAAAATTGTATTGAGGATTTTGGGGGTTAGCTATAGAAGTCCCTGTTTTTGTAGTTAAGATGACATACCCTTTTTCCCCAATTTTAATATTGCTCACCATTTCAGTTAGCTGCTTTAAACTAACATCTAAGCCCTGAACACCTATAATTTCATCATTTGTGTTCTCAATTACTGTAACAGTACTAATTATTGTCGTATCATCATCTGCCCAATAATAGGGATCTGTTTGTATAGTTGTATCAGGGTTTTCAATACCAGTTTTATACCAGGGACGTGTTCGTGGGTCATAATTTACATTAAGCTTTGCTAAAGGCCATTGTACATAACCTCCCCATTTTGTCCCCATATATGCATAGGCAGTTTTAGGGTGATTATCAGCAAAGCTTTCATAATATTCATATATCTGCTGCTCAATTCCACCTGCTGTACTAGCTTGATGATTTTCTAATCCATCCTCTACAGCATTAATAAAAGAGGTAATACTTTCATCAGCATTTCTCAATAATATATTACTAGCAAGCATTTTACAATTCTCTTCAATTGCTTCAAAATATATTTTAAATGCCTTATCTACCTGACGGACTTCATTTCTGGTCGATATAATGAGATTATCACGTAGCAGTGTTTCTGCATTTCTTGCTGTAAAAAAACTAATGGCTATCACACCGGCAATTATGGTTATGATAAAAAAAACTAAAATTTTGAAACGAAAACTATGAATAAAATGCATAAGTGAATCTCCTTTTACTAGTTTAATTCAGTTTTATAATAATGGTAAAAAATTTCTCAATTCTTTTTTCATTTTTATCCATTACTATAAGATACTAAAAGTTTATTGGGAGTAAAAAGGGTACAGGAAAACGAATTTTAAACAAATTACGGGCCGCTAGATAAACATTTTATCAGTTAAAAATTGAGAGAAGAAAGACATTTAAGGATAGAAAAGTTATGTTGATTAAGAAGATAATTTACCTATTACTTTGCTTTTCAAAATCTGCAAAGCAGCAAAGACACTCGGTAGTGATTTTTTTCCACACTTGAATTATCAAGTGTGGAAAATTATGTAAGCGCTTACAGATCGCTTTTTTTAAAATTAATAATTATGCCTGGTAAATGTATCATCCCCTGGATTCGGAGTGTATCTTCCGCCAGAATGATCCCAGGAATACTGATTGCCCATCATTTCAGTAATTCTTGAATTGCTGGTCTTGGCTGAGGGTCCGGTTCTGCCTAAATATGTTCCTCCGGATGTGTATTCTTTAGGTACATCATAAGCATAGGTCCAAAAATACATATTAGGAGCATGTTTGTGTTTTTCGTCAATCTCCCAGGAACTAAGATACCAATATTTCATTTCTATAAAGGCAATTATTCCTTCTAAAGATTGATTGGAATCTCCTATCCATAAATCTAATATTGCTGTGGTTTTATACCAGGAAGAGGCAATGTTATGACGGGAAATCATGGTTGAGATATATTTTCTCACTCTTTCTCCTACCCAATCACCTCCTAAAAAGGATTTACCGTTTTTACTCCAGAATGGATCTAGAATATCTAATCGATCAGGCATGGCTCGGGAAGGGATAGTACCGCTTTGAACAGCATCACTAAACATTTTAGCAACATTGGTTGCCAGTTGGTTTCCTAAAGAGTGGCCAACAAACCGGATGTCATGGCTGTTGTTATTTTTTAAAATCTCTTTTAATTGTGCAAAAGCTAATTCACCGACACTATCGGTAATAATAAAATCCCCTGCTTCATCTCCTTTGTAATTTCCATCGCTCTGACGATAACGCATACCTTTTGGGCCATTTGCTGACCAGATCTTTGCTTCTGCATCCGTTAGTTCATCTTCATCAGCAAATTGATTCCAATAAAAAATTCCTACATTCCAGCCAGCATTTTTCCAGGCAGTCACTGTGATTTCATTAATTCCTTCACTACTGTCATAAAAGTGAAAATTTTCTCTCCAATAATTATTTGTAGAGGTTCCTTTTTGCCAGCCATGAAAGTAGATTAAAGTTTTTTTAGAATTTGAATAATAATCAGTTCCTACAGAAAGAACCTGACCATTATCATAGCCTTTTACAGAATTATTACTGGAATCAAACCAGTAGATACCATAATCCAAATAATAATCACTGCTGCGAGCAGAGCTGGCAATTTCTTCATTACCATACTCTTCCTGTTGATTGTTGCTAGCTTCTACGAGAGATTCTTCATTAGTCTGATCGGTATCAGGCACAACAGTACAGTTGAAAAGCACTGAAATCATGATCAATGAAATGAAAAGTAGTAGCAAATTTTTTTTCATTTTTTTCTCCTTTTTTCGATTTTTATTATATTTATGATGTCAGAAATCAATATTTTTACAACCAGAAAATACCCTGGAAAATACCCATAAATACCCTGGGAATTAACTATTTAAGGAAGAAAAATAATGATGAAATAATGAGTTCTAGAATTTATATTGCAGGTCACATAAATTCCTGATATAATCAAAATTTAAATTTGATTAAAAAACGCCCATTTCAACGTCAAATTGTATGAGAAACCTTACCTTGCTTTTTGTTTGTTTATTCTCTCTATTATCCTGTCAAAAAAAAATGGAATATGAGAAATATTATTTAAATTCCGATTGGTACTATTTTATTCCCAATGAGGAAATAAAAATTGATCAATTAGAAAATGAATTTTTTTTGCCTGTTCAGGAAGATATTTTTCGAGCTAATATTCATTTAGAATTACCACAAAAAACCGGATTGATCTGGTTTAAGAGAGAGTTTGTTTTACCACCTGGATTTTTAAATCAGCCGATTGATTTGTATTTAAATAAAATTAGTATGGCAGATGTAACCTATTTAAATGGAGAAGAAATTGGTAAGGAAGGAAAAATGGCTCCTCATTATTTTCCCGCCTGGAACTATGCACGGAGTTATCCATTAGCTAAAACTCAATTTTATTCAGGAAAAACCAATATCTTAATGGTAAAAGTTTATATTAATCAGGAAAAGCCTTTTAATG
>JAKSBL010000022.1 GCA_022361115.1 Spirochaetota bacterium
TAAATAAGCCTGCAGGAATGACCTCTTTCCAAGCGGTTAATCAGGTTAGAAAAAAACTTAACTTAAAAAAAGCAGGTCATGCAGGAACATTAGATAAAGCTGCCCAGGGTTTATTACTGATCTGTTTGTCAAAGTCGACAAAATTACTCAAATTTCTAACAGCATGTGATAAGCAATATATTGCTGATATTCAGTTAGGACAGCAGACAACAACAGATGATCTTGAAGGTCAAGTTATCCATACCTATTCTGGAGACATCCAGCGGCAAGTTGTATTCGATCATTTAGCCTATTTTAAAGGAAAAATAAAACAAACACCTCCTAATTATTCAGCAGTTCATGTTAATGGACAAAGGGCTTATAAAATTGCCCTTACTAAGGGAACAGTTGATATTAAAGCAAGAAATGTGGAAATAAAAAAGTTAGAAATCTTAGACTTTACTGAAAATTTATTAAAAGTTAAAATTGAGTGTTCTAGTGGTACTTATATTCGTTCCATAGCTCGTGACTTGGGAATCAGTACAGGTTATTATGGTTTTTTAAAAAACCTGGTCCGATCCAAAGTGAGTCATTTTTCTCTAGAAAATACCTATAACATGGATGATATTGAAACAGATAATTTTCAGTTAATTTCACCTTATGATATTTTAAATTTAGAGCCATTAGAAATCAATCCGCAATTTATTCCTGATTTAAGAAATGGGAAAAAACCTTTACCAAAATGGTTTAATGATATATATATAAAAGAAAATATCTTTTTAAAAGTTCATTATCAAAAAGAATTGCTGGCTATTATTATAAAAAAAGATAATCAATTGATTTACGATTTAGTATTTTAGTTTTATTACTCAGGAGTTTTTAAATGCTGGTTTTAGGGATAGAATCAACTTGTGATGAAACCTCAGTTGCTATAGTGGAAAATGGAAAGAATGTATTAGCGAATGTTGTAGCTTCACAAATAAAAGAACACGCCCCCTGGCAAGGCGTGGTACCAGAAATTGCTTCTCGCAACCATTTAAAAAAAATCATTCCCTTAACAGAAAAGGCCTTAAAATTAGCTGATTTAGAAATAAATCAGGTTGATCTGATTGCTGTAGCTAACCGACCTGGATTAATCGGTGGTTTAATGGTAGGCGTTAGTGCTGCCAAAGCATTTGCCTGGGTAACAAAAAAGCCTTTTATTGCTATAAATCATATGGATGCACATTTATATTCCCCCCATATTTCCAGTGAAATCAATTTTCCTTATGTAGGTTTACTGGTATCTGGTGGCCATACCATGCTGGTCATTGCAAAATCTTATACCAGTTATGAAGTCATTGGAACTACCATTGATGATGCTGTTGGAGAAGCCTTTGATAAAATTGCTAAATTTTATGATTTAGGATATCCTGGCGGACCAGCGATTGAAAAAACAGCACTCAACGGTAATGAACTAGCTTTTTCTTTTCCTATTTCTAATTTATATAAATCAGATCGCAAATTTGATGTCAGTTACTCGGGTCTAAAAACTGCGGTTATTAATCACCTTCACAAATATCAGCAGGCTGAATCCTATAGTGTTGCTGATATTGCTGCTTCTTTTCAAAAAAGAGCATTTGATGTTCTACTAAAAAAAATTGAATTAGCAATTAAAGAATTTAATATTAATACAGTAGTTGTCGCTGGCGGTGTATCAGCTAATCAGTACTTAAGAAAAAGATTTCAACAAATAAAAAATTGTAATGCTTTTTTTCCCAATTTAAAATATGCAACTGATAATGGTGCCATGATTGCAGCTTTTGCATATCATAAATATTTAGAAGAAGGAGAGACTTCCTTATCTGAAGGAGTGTATCCCCGTGTTGAAGGTTTTAAAATTTCACTTTTACGAAAATAAAAAATATGTCTTTAAATTGTGTTGAAATTGAACAAATTGTAGCTACCTTTCCTCAACAAGGAATTTTCTCACATTTTTTCCAAGACAATGAGTCTTTTTTTTATATTACCATTTATGATGGTCAAAATTATTCAACCATTAAAATTTGTCTGAAAGATCAGTATAACTATCTCTGTTTATTATCCAGCAAGCCCAATATCCCTAAAAAAAAGCAAAGATTTGCTCAATTTTTAAATTCTCGTTATACGGGCAGTAGATTATTGTCGATAAAACAATATCATTATAGTCGATTGGTTGTTTTTACTTTTCAACACCATAAAACAGACTATCAATTGATTTGCCGTTTGTGGGGGAATGGTAGTAATCTATTAGTATTAGATCAGAACCAATTAATCATTGACTGTTTTCGTCGCTATCCAAACCGTTCAGAATGGCCCGATGAAATTTTTCAATTTCCTGATATTAAAGAAAATCAAAAAAACCAATATTCTGTCAGACCAGATTTCTCTCAAAATATCAATGAAAAAGTCAATCATTATTATGAAGAAATATTGACCTCCCAAATTTTTCAAGTAAAAAAACATAAATTATTCCAAATATAAAAAAAAAAAAAAAAAAAGCTGGATAGGTCTAAAGAGCAAATTAATAATAATTTTTTATCCCCACAAGAAGATCATTTTCGGTATTATGGTGATTTACTGACAGCACATATTTACTTAATAAAAAAAGGGATGGCTAAAATAACTGTGAAAAACTATGAAACCAATCAAGATGTAACCATTTCTTTAAAACCAGAATTATCTCCACAGGAAAATATCAGCTATTTTTACAAGAAATATCGAAAAATCAAAGACGGCAAAGAGAATTGGGAAAAGCAAAACCAGCAAATTAATGATAAACTAGATAATCTTAACTCTTTATATCAGGAGTTAGAAAGGATAACTGAATTCAAAAAAATCCAGGAGTTTGAAATAAAATTAGCAAATCTATCAGATTTTTCAGCAAATATAACTCAGAAAGATAAAGATAAACAGCATGTAAAAACTATTGGCCGAATGTTTTCCCTCTCTGATCAATATCAAGCTTATGTTTCCCGCTCTGCTAAAGAAGCGGATGAACTTTTAAAAAGAATTGCCAAAGGAAACGATTATTGGTTCCATATACGTGATTATGCAGGTAGCCATGTTATTGTTAAAAAGAAGAAAAACCAGGATATTACAGAACAAGTAAAACGAGAAGCAGCAATGCTGGCCCTTCATTTTAGCAAAGCAAAAAAGGCAGGCGAGGGAGATATTTATTTTACCCAGGTAAAATATTTACACAAACCTAACACCAATACTCCCGGTCTGGTTTTTCCAATTCAAGAAAAAAACGTAAAAATTACAATAAATGTAAATATTCTGGAAAATATACTAAAAAATAATTGAAAGAATTAATAAATCTATTATAATATAGTTGTACAGTTTTTTCTTAACAAATACTGTATAAGAGGGAGGGGTTGAGATATGTCCATGTTATTAAAAAGACCAAATATTGTTGAAGGGCTTTTCTATTTTGAAGAAAAAGATAAACTTTCGACTTATGTCAAAACTTCTTTAAATGCTTATAGTACTGCCAAAGAAGGCAGGCCATTTGGAATCATTACTCCCTTTGGTAGTTATCTTTATGCAGCTAAAGCTTTTGCTGCTTCCTATTCCCAGGTAATTGATGAAGAATACGATTCTGTTATTATTATTGCTCCAATCCATAAAATGTCCTTTTATGGAATTGCATTATCTGAAAGTGACTGTTTCAGCTCTCCCCTAGGAGATCTTTATATTGATAAAGAAGCAAATCAAATATTACATAATTTTAATAGTGAATTTATTTATCCCGGTGAAAAATACCATTTAACAGAACATTCAATTGAGGTTCAACTGCCTTTCATATCTACAGCACTAAGTAATGATGTAAAAATTGTTCCTATCATTATTGGTGAATCTAATACAAAATTTACCATTTTATTAACCCGGGCGATTAAACATTTAATGGAAAAAACTAATAAAAAATACTTAGTTATTGTAACTACCAATCTCAGCCATGAGGTTAAGCATGATAAAGCAGTTGAAGTGGATCATACGTTAATAGAAATTTTAAAAACTTTGAATGCCGATTATTTAGCTGAACAATTAGCACTCAATCAGATAACAGCTTATGGCGGCGGCGGACTAATTACTTTACTACGATTGGCCAATACTTTTGGATTAGATGCTATCAATATTTTAAAATACTTTACTTCTGGTGATATCAGCAATGATAAATTGAAAGTAGAAGGTTATTTGTCAGCAGTTATATATCAATAAGCAAATCAGAATTCAGTCTTGCTTTTCTTCCAAAATAATGGTATAAATTTCACTACTTAAATCAATTCAAGTTATAGTTAATATCAGGATGGAACATGAAAAAACAAACATTACTACTGTTTCTATGTCTTTTTATTACTTTTAGTGGTTTTTCTACTGTAAAAATCGATCGAATCGCTGTTATTGATTTAGAAAAGGTAATCGCTACAGTATTTTCCGGGAAATCCGGCTCAGTACAATCCATTAAAACTTCAAAAGAAAAAATGCAGGAAAAATTGAATGAAATTAAAGATAAAATTTTAAAAATTGAAGAATTAAAGCTTCAAGCAGCAACTGAAGCCAAAAAAATTGCCTATGATAAACAAATTCAACAATTAAAGAAAATTTATTCTGATTATTATAAAAAACGGAGCTACGAAATTGATAAAATGGTAAAAAACATCCAGGA
>JAKSBL010000333.1 GCA_022361115.1 Spirochaetota bacterium
CCTGTTTTGTATTTCTTCATAAAATTGATAGCCATCCATTTCAGGCATTTCAATATCTGATAAAATCAAATCGGGACGGTTTTCATTGAGTTGCTCCAGGGCATTTCCTGGATCAATTTGAGTATTGACAGCATAGCCTTCCTCACAAAGACATTTTGATATCATTTGCAAAATGGTTTTATTGTCATCCACAACAAGAATTTTGTATTGAGCGTTATTTATCATAATAACCTCCAGATCTTTATGGATTAACTGGCTTTTTCTTCAATCATGCTGATTAATTCAATTAATTCATTTCCAGCCTGGTTTAAAGGAACCAGTTTTTCTGCCCCTCCACACTGAAAAGCTTCTTTTGGCATGCCAAATACAACAGAAGAGGCTTCATCCTGGGCTAGTGTCCGAGCACCACTATTACGCATTTTCAGTAAACCAGCAGCCCCATCTCGACCCATGCCAGTGAGGATCAATCCTAATGCATTGGAACCTACATTCTCAGCAACTGAATTAAAAAGCACATCAACTGAGGGACAATGACCATTGACTTTTTCTCCTGATTTGCATTTGACTATGTAATTACCGCCAGAACGATAAACAGACATGTGGTAATCTCCTGGTGCTATGAGTACCCGGCCTGCAATAACACGGTCTCCATTTTCTGCCTCTTTTACTTCCATTTTTGATATTTTGTTTAGTGAATCTGCAAAGTGTTTAGTAAATACAGGAGGCATATGCTGGACAATAACAATTCCTGGCATGTTAGCTGGAAATGCTGAAATTAGTTTTCTTAAAGCAACAGTTCCTCCTGTGGAAGCACCAATGGCAATAACTTTGTCTGTTGTCCCTTTTAAGACTTTACTAGTGACGACATGCTCTTTGACAAGATCTTTACGGTTTTTTTTGTAATGGGAAACATCTACTGCAGCAGCTAACTTTACTTTTTCAATTAACTCTTTCATCATCTCGTTTAATCCGAGGCCAATCTTCTGATCTGGTTTTAAAACATAATCTACGGCACCTGCTTCTAAAGCATTTAAAGTTAAATCAGATCCATGTTTGGTTAAGGAAGAGACCACAATAGTAGGCAAAGGATACTGGGGCATGAGTTTTTTCAGGAATTCTAAACCATCCATTTTGGGCATTTCTATGTCCAGGGTGAGGACATCTGGTTTTAAAAAAACAATTTTATCACGGGCAATATAGGGATCTGGAGCTTTTCCTACCACCTCTATGCGAGAATCCCTTGATAAACCTTTCGTTAAAATTTCTCTAACCACTGCTGAATCATCTATAACCAGTACTTTAATCTTTTTCATGATTCTTGCCCTTTCTTTCTTATAAAAAATTAATCACTGTATTTCTTTTTTATTTGATCAAATTGATCTTCAATGGCTAAAAATTGTTGGTAGATAAATGGATCAAACATCATTGAAACTTGATTATCCATAAACTCATGTAACTGTTTTTTTGTGTAAGATCTATCCCGGTAAACACGGCGAGAATTAAGAGCATCATAGACATCGGCAATTGTAGTAATCCTGGCAGCTATGGGAATTTCCTCTTCTTTTAGACAAAAAGGATAGCCCGTTCCATCCCATCTTTCATGATGGTAATAGGCAATATCTCTTCCCATTAACAAAAAAGTGGTATTAGGATTGAGTTTACAAGTAGCATCTAAGGCTTCTCCGCCAATAACAGTGTGTTTTTCCATAATTATTTTTTCATTCTTAGTAAAAATCCCCGGCTTTAGGAGAATATGATCAGGAATTCCAACCTTGCCAATATCATGGATAGCACTCATGTGATAAATATTATCAATAAATTCTTCATTGATGATCGCTGAGTAATCTTTATGGATTGCCAGGTTTTCTGCCAGAGCTTTTGTGTATTCTCTGATTCGTTCTAAGTGAGCACCAGTCTCAGGATCCCTGGATTCAGCTAATTTGGCTAATGAGAAAATGGTAGCATCATGGAGATCATGTACTTCATCCATCATCAGCATTATTTGACCTTTGAGATTGTCTATTTGTTTTTGGTATTGACGGCGGCTGATCAAATTGTCCAATTGCTGTCTAACCCGGGCTATAAGTTCTTCTTTATAAAAGGGTTTTCGTAAATAATCTGCAGCTCCGAATTGAAATGATTTGACCACTGAATTTGCATCTAAATTGCCTGAAACCATGAGTACTTGAATACTAGATAAAAGTATATTTTCTTTTAATTTGCGGAGTAATTCAATACCATTCATACCTGGCATTTCAATATCTAATAGAATTAAATCGGGTTTGTTTTCTTTTATTTTTTCTAATGCATCTTTGGGATCTTGAGAGGTTTCTACCTGGTAAAATTCTCTGGTTAAAAATTTTTCATAGATTCTTAATTGAGTATGATCATCATCAATACAATGAATTTTGATCTTTTCCATACAACTATCTCCTTGATAAGACACTTCAATTGCCTTTCCGATAGATTGAGGGTTGTATATATTGATACAATGTTGTTCTCCGATGTAAGCTTTCTGAATGTCCGATGATTAAATATCCTCCTTCTCTAGTATGCTGATAGTATTGTTGTATCAGTTTTTTTCTACTTTCATCATCAAAATAGATCATCACATTACGGCAGAAAATAATATCAAATGATTCATGGAAGGGAAACTTAGCACTCATCAGATTTAAACGCCGAATGGTAACCATTTCTTTTATTTTTTGATTAACCTGATAAGCATCATTATCTAATGGAGTGAAATAGTTTTTTAATAATCTATCGGGAACATTTTTTAAAACATCTTTTGGATAAATTCCTATCTGAGCTTTTTCAAGAACTTTTAAAGAAATATCAGTAGCCAGTATTTTAAATTCAAAAGGGTCAAAGCTTTTGGAAAAATAATCATGGAGTAAAATAGCCAAACTATAAGGTTCTTCTCCGCTAGAACAACCTGCACTCCAGATACGAATGGTTTTATTTTCTCTTTCTTCTTTGTTTTTTTGTATTTGTGGTAAGATAGTTTTTAATAGAAAGTGAAAATGCTCTGTTTCTCGAAAGAAAAAAGTATAATTAGTCGTGAGTCTTTCTGCTAAATCTAAAAGTAAAGCAGGATTTGCTGAAGAAACGAGATTTTGATAGAAATCGTTAAAACAATGATAACCATGGTTGATCAGATATTGATTTAATCTTGTTTTAACTAAAACCTTTTTCTTTTCACTAAAATTAATACCAAAATATTGATACATCAATCCTGATATTTGAGCAAATTCTTTATTTGATATAGGGATTGATTCATAGTATACCGGAGTTTGTTGCCAGTCCATTTTTTTTCTCCTGATCCATTACTTTTTTAATTAATAACTATATTTATTTTTGTTTTACTCAATTGTATGAGTTCATCAACTGAATTCAATAAGAAACCAATAGTGGTATCCTGAACTTCCAGAATTGCAACAAAACAATCTTGACCCTTTTCGTTTATATGCTCACAATAATTAATTCCTGTATCAATAATGGGAATTAAACTATCATGGTGATAGAATAAGCCAAGTATGTATTCAGGTACATCTGGTATTTTTAATATCATATCCTGATTCGTAATGGGAACGACTTCCACAATTTGCATATCTGTATAATTTTGTACAAATGCAAAGGGATTTTTGTCTGAATGTTTTTCCCTTTTTTGATTATCATCATAATCTGCTAATAACAATTGTTCTTTTTTTTTATATTTTGTATCCCTCATTATTATTCTCCTTTCCTTATTTATTTACCAGGACTCTCAGCAGATTTTTAAAACCCTGATAAAATCTTCAGGTGTTGCTTTTAATAAGCAATACCTGAGTGAATGGACCTCTTAAAAGTCACCAAAATCATCATCATCTAATGAGATAATTTCATTTGGATTAGAACGGTTTCTTTTGTCTGTTTCTAGATCTGAATGATTTCCAGTAGTAACCATTCTTGTTTTTGTTTGAGGAGCTGGTTGCTCTGTCCTTTTTTGAACAGTATCTTGTTTCCCGTTATAGCTTTGGGGGGGTGAATATTCTTGTTGTGAATTGATTGCCCCTGTTTCTTCTTTCTGCCGCTCTATATAAGCTGTTGTGTCTAATTTAAAGTTGGAAATCAACTCTTTTAATTGAACAGACATAGAAGCTAGTTCTTCTGCAGCCGATGCTCCTTCTTCAGCAGCAGCAGTGTTAGATTGGGTAACATTATCAATCTGTCCCAGTGCTTCATTAGCTTGATCTAAACCAGTGGTTTGTTCTTTACTGGCACTGGTAATTTCTTCAACCAGATCTGCTACTTTAGAAGCACCATTAACAATTTCTTCTAATTGTTCAGATGTCAGTTCTACCAGTTTACTGCCTTTATCAATGTTCTTAATAGATTCTTCCACCATTGAGGTTGTTTCCTTAACTGCAGCTGCTGAGCGAACAGCCAAATTGCGAACTTCTTCCGCTACAACTGCAAAGCCTTTTCCATATTTACCTGCACGAGCTGCTTCTACATTGGCATTGAGTGCTAACAGGTTGATTTGAAAAGCAATATCATCAATCGTTTTAACAATTTTTTTAATCTCATCACTGGAAGCATTGATCTGGTTCATTGCATCCACTAGTTCTTTCATCTGGTTATTGCCTTTTTCGGCGTTTTCCATGGATGTTTTGGATAAGCTGTTTGCTTGAATTGCATTGTCAGTATTTTGTTTGGTTTGTCCGGAAATTTGTGTAATGCTGGAGGTTATTTCCTCTAAGGATGCGGCTTGCTCTGTTGCTCCCTGGGAGAGTGACTGGCTTGAGGAAGCTACTTGATCCGCTCCGCTGGCTACTTGGTTGATAGATACGCTAACCTGGCCGAGGATTTCATTGAGTGAACCCTTCATGTTGGAGAAGGCTGTAGCTAACTTTCCTACAGAATCTTCCCTGGAAGCAAATTTTTCATCTACATCAACAGTTAGGTTTCCGTCAGCAATTTCGCCTGCTGTTTCTACCATAGACATCAAAGCACTGTTATCTGTTATAACCTCAAAACCACCAGTTGCATTACCTTCTGCATCCAGTAAGACTCCGCAACTGGCTCTTACTGGAACTTTGGCGCCATTTCGGGTTGTTGCTATTGTCTCAGCAACAATTGTAGTCTTTTTAGCAATACAATTTTTGATTGTACAATTTTCAGTGCCACAGACCGGAGTTTTGCAAATATCAGCACAGGTCATCTTGCCGATAACTTCTTCCCTTGTATACCCTAGGGCATTGAGAGCTGCA
>JAKSBL010000405.1 GCA_022361115.1 Spirochaetota bacterium
CGTTATGCAGGCAGAGGTGCTTCAACAGATGTCATTGAGGCAAGTGGAAAAGCTTATTTAAATGCTGTCAACAAATATTTCATGCTAAAAAACTAATTTATCCAATGTTTATTAACTTTTCGGTAAAACTATATCATTTTAGTATTGATTATTATTAGAAATGCTATTATATTTATAAAATATAAAAAAGTATAAAAATTTTAACAAACACTTCTGATGGATATTAATTATGACGGTTTTTCAAATGAAAAAAAACAAAAGTAAAAAAATTCTTGTTATTGATGATGAACCAAGTATGCATGAAGTTATCTTGAAACAATTAAAAAACGAAAATTTTGAAATAACCACAAGTTGTGATCCCAAAGAGGCATTAAAATTAATCAATATGAAAGATTTTGACGTTGTCCTCTGTGATATTTTCATGAATAATCTATCAGGGATTGAAGTTCTTAAAAAAGTGAAATTCAATCGTCCTGATGTTAAAATTATATTAATGACAGGTTATTATGATACTGATTTAGAAGTTGAAGCCAAAAAGTATGGTTCAACAGATTTTTTAACAAAACCCATAAAAAAAACTGATTTGATTAATGCATTAAATACTCAAAAACATATCTTTTAAAATCCTCTCTTTTTTTAATCATTCAATACTTAAAAAAAAATTTTAAATCAAGGCTGGATCAAATATTTTGATCTGGCCTTGATTTATAAAATTTAGAATCATCTCAATGATTAAATAAATTGCTATATTCATAAATTTATGTTACCTTACAAAAATGGATTTATTCAAGATAATCTTAGAACTAGAAATTGATTTCTATCATTTTAAACGTAAATATGAACAGGCTTTTTTATTTGGTGCTTTGCTATATATTCTTTTTCTAACCATCATGGCTGTTGGATTAAATAAGTTTTTACCTGACATTTATCAATTAACCTGGATTAAGTACCTTTTAATGTTTCTAGCATTATTTGGATTACTTTTTTATTATTATCTCCGATCGACTTTTTTTAAATCTAATTCAAGATATCGGCAATTTTTAAAAAATAAGATTGATGATATTAGTACTCATTATGCAAATCAACAAGAATTTGATCAATCTTTAGCTGAAATTATACCTGACATTTTAAAAGAGAAAAAACTAACAATAAACAATTATCAGCGTGATATTTTTTTACTCAACTTAGAACGGATAACACATTTTTCTAATTTTTTTCAGGATAACGAAGTATGAATATTGCACTATTTACTGATTGTTATTTGCCAATAAAAAATGGAGTTGTGACCTCGGTTTTACAATTAAAAGAAGGATTAGAAAAAAAAGGACATTTTGTAATCGTCATTACTCCGGAAGTTCCAAATTATGAAGAAAATGATCCAAACATATTTCGCTTACCATCAGTAAAGCTGGGATTAGGAAGTGAACAACGGTTTGCTCTTTTTTATCAGGGAGCAATCAATCGCTTCATAAAAAAGAAGGAAATAGATCTTATTCATACACATACAGAGTTTTCTATTGGCCAAAGCGGAAAAATCGCTGCTAAGAAATTAAAAATTCCTCATGTTCATACCACTCACACCATGTGGGAAGAATACACCCATTATATTATGAATGGTAAAATTTTGACTCCTCAATTAGCTCGTAAAATTCTGAAATTTTTATTAAAAAATACTTATGCCATCATTTCACCTTCTATTAAGTCAAAAAAATACAATCAAACCATCATGCCCGATGTTCCTGTAAAAATTATTAATAATGGTATTGATGTAAACCGCTTTAAAAACTCTGTGATTACGGAAGATGATAAAATACAGTTAAGAAGAGAATTTAAAATCAAAAAACAGGACAAGATTATCATTTTTGTGGGGCGAATTGGAATGGAAAAAAAGGTAAAAGAATTATTTCAAATTACCTCACAATATTTAAAAAATCATAAAAATACAAAAATGATTTTTGTTGGTGATGGCCCTCAATTAAAAGAATTAAGAAACCGCACCATTCAAAATAATCAGGAAAATGATTTCATTTTTACTGGATTTGTCAATTGGGAAATGGTTTATCGACTCTATTCTATATCTGATATATTTGTTACAACTTCAACAAGCGAAGTACATCCAATGACTTTAATAGAAGCATCAATGTGTGGTCTGCCATTAATTGCACGGCGGGATGATAGTTATCAAGATTTGATTATTGATGATTATAACGGTTTTTTAGTCGATCAAGATGAAGAAGTTTTGGAAAAACTTGAATATATACTAGAAGATCAGGATACTTTAATTAGATTCTCAGAAAATAGTTTAATCAATTCTCAAAAATTTACAGCTGAAGTTCATGTAAATAAAATGGAAAAATTTTATCAAAGAGTTTTAGAAAAATATCCAGAA
>JAKSBL010000599.1 GCA_022361115.1 Spirochaetota bacterium
CCAGTGTTATAGCCATAAAATTCTTACTGGCCGTTTAGAGAAGTTTTCCACAATTCGGAAAGAAAACGGACTCAGTGGATTTACTCGTCGTACAGAATCAAAGCATGATCATGTAGATGCTGGACATTCCTCAACTTCCATCTCTCAAGCTGTTGGATTTGCTGTTGCTAATCGATTACAGGGTAAAAATGACAAGGTAATAGCAGTGATTGGTGATGGCTCATTAACAGGTGGTGTAGCTTTTGAAGGGTTAAACTATACAGGGCATGTTGACTATCCATTACTGGTCATTTTAAATGATAATGATATGTCAATTAGTAAAAACGTGGGAGCGGTTTCTAATTATATTAGTAAATTTCAAGTAACGAAATTTTATCAGTTTAATAAACATGCTTTTGAAGAACGGATGAAAAAAGGGCCATGGTTAATTAGGACAATTTTAACTTTGATTTATAAGTTAAAAAGGGGATTTAAATTTCTGGTTGAATATGAAAATGTATTTACCAATTTGGGATTTGAGTATATTGGCCCTATTGATGGTCACGAAGTAAAAGAATTAATCAATTTTCTTCGAAAGGTGAAAAAAAATGTTCACCAACCTGTTTTGCTTCATATTAAAACAGTAAAGGGAAAGGGCTTTGATCAGGCTGAAGGAGATCCTACGGCATTTCATGGAGTGACTCCTTATTTAATGACTAACGGCAAAAATGGAATAACTGGGAAAAGGACTTTTACGGATGTTTTTTCTGAAAAAATTTGTCAATTAGGAGAAAAATACCATGATCTGGTAACCATTACTGCTGCAATGGAAAGTGGTACTGGATTAGCTAAATTTAATCAGAAGTTTCCTGATCGTTTTTTTGATGTAGGGATTGCTGAGCAACATGCTATGAGCTTTTGCAGTACGATTGCCTATCAAGGTTTGAAGCCGGTTTTTGCTGTCTATTCCACTTTTTTAATGCGTGCACTGGATCAACTCTGTCAGGATGTCTGTATCAGTCAAGCTCCGGTAATCCTGGCGATTGACCGGGCTGGTGTTGTAGGTGCTGATGGGGAGACTCATCAAGGTCAGTTTGATATTTCTTTTTTAAGAATGCTGCCTAATTTAATGATTTTAGCCCCTTGTGATGCTACAGAATTGAGAACTATGTTGGAATTTGCTTATCATCAACCTCAACCTGTAGCAATTCGATATCCAAGAGATGTCGCTTTAGAAAGTCAAATTGAAGGTGAACAATTTAATTTACAATCTCATCCTGTGATTACACTAAAAGAGGGGAAAGATTTACAGATATTTGTAATCGGGCCTTTTGTCGATATTGCCCGTTCTGCTGTGGATCAACTAAAAATGGATAATATAGATAGTGGAATTAGTTTAATCAGGATGATTAAACCTTTTCCTCAGCAGGAAATTTTAGATATAGTCAGCAAAACAAGATCTGTATTGGTAATTGAAGAAAATGTGCAAAGTGGTAGTGTTGCAGAAACCATTGGTATGTTAATCAGTGAAAACCAATTGTCTCTTCGCTTTTCCAGTATCAATTTGCCAGACTGTTTTATTGAACATGATAATAGAAAAAACATTCTTCAAAAACTTGGGTTTACAGCTGAAAATATTTATCAACAAGCTTGTAATTTATTGGATAAAAAACCAATACAAATAAAATAAAAAAAGAGGCTATTAAAAGCCTCCTTTTTTATTTTATATCTAATAACTCAACTTCAAAAATTAAAGTTGTTTTTGGTGGAATGACTGGTGGATAACCCTGCTCACCATAGCCTAATTGATAAGGAATAATTAAAACCCGTTTTTCTCCTTTTTTCATGCCCAAGAAGGCCTCATCCCATCCGGCAATAACTCTTCCAACACCAATTTGAGTTTCAAATGGCTGGTTGCGTTGATAGGAGCTGTCAAATTCTGATCCATCCGGCAATAAACCTTTATAATGAGCTACAATAGTAGCACCTGCTTTGGGTGATTGTCCAGATCCGGCAGCTTTAACGAAATATTGTAATCCTGTTTCAGTTTTTACAATTTGATTTTCATTAACACCTAAATTTTTCAATGTTTTTGCAATTTCCATATTTGCTTCCCTTTCTATTTCTTGTTGAGATTTAATACTGACTAGTTCTATCTCAAAAATGAGTGTTGCTTTTGGTGGGATGGATTGGTAACCTTTCTCTCCAAATGCTAAATAATAAGGTATAACAGCAATTCTTTTTTCTCCAGTTTTCATGTCCAGAAGTGCTTCATCCCAACCCGGTAGGATTTGTCCCATGCCGACAGCTATTGAAACTGTTTCATTTGTTTCATAGGTACTATCAAAAAGCTCTCCATTAGCAAAATATCCTTTAAAATGCATGCTGATTTGATCACCTTTGGATGGTTTGTTACCAGTCCCCTCTTTTATAATTTTAAATTGTAAGCCAGTTCGGGTCGTAGTCAACTGATCTTCATTCAATCCTAATTTAGTCAGAGTCTCAGTTAATTGTTGTTTTTGCTTTTCCTCTTGCTGTTTTTTTATTTCTTCTTGAAGATTAAATGCTGCTTCTGCATCAAACTGCTTTGCTTTTTTTCCAACCCGAATGATTTTTACTTTTTTAATAACCTGTTTTTCTGTGGGATTTTCATTTTCATCTGTTGGGATATTACCAATTGCATCAACCACATCTAATCCCTCAATGATTTTACCAAAAACTGTATGGCGGTTATCTAAATTTTTTACCGGAGCTAAAGTAATAAAAAATTGACTTCCATTAGAATTGGGTCCAGCATTAGCCATAGAAAGAATTCCTTTTGCATCATGACTGAGGGTTTCATTAAATTCATCAATAAAAGAATAGCCGGGACCACCGGTTCCGTTTCCTAGTGGGCATCCCCCTTGGATAACAAAATCCTTTACTATTCTGTGAAAAGTTAAATTATTGTAATAGGGTTTTTTTACTTTTTCCTGTGTTTCAGGATCAGTAAATTCTTTAGTTCCTTCTGCTAAACCAACAAAGTTGCCTATGGTTACCGGAACTTTTTCATAATAAAGTTCACAAATAATTTTGCCTTGAGTTGTATGAAATTCAGCATATATTCCGTCTGACAATTTTACTCCTCCATGAGAACAGCCAGCAAAAAGCAAGGTGATAATAATTGCTGTAATGGCAGTTTTTTTCATGTTTTTTCCTTGTTTTTTTAAAAATTGGCTACACTATATCTAAAAAAAGAGGATAAAGCAAGTGATTTTATCAAGATGGACAGA
>JAKSBL010000319.1 GCA_022361115.1 Spirochaetota bacterium
GTAGATACCAGCTACCGCACCAATTAATCCACCAAAAAAATATTGTCCTTCTACTCCAATATTAAAAACCCCGGCTTGAAAGGCAATTGCAACCGCCAATCCTGTAATGAATAAGGGGCTAGCTACTGAAATCAAGGTAGCAATTTTAGTTATTACCATTTTAAAGGTCATATTACTGCCAAAACCAAGGGAATATTTAAATATTGCTCCAAAAGCTTTGGCTGGACTTTCTCCTACAATCACTACAATAATCATAAGTATTGCAAAGGCGATTAAAAAACCAATAATTGGAGATATCCCTTCTAATACGCCATATTTGAAATTACTATCTCGAAAAGTAATTTTATCTCTAAAACTCTCAAAAAAACTTTTTTTATGACTCATGCTTTTCACCTCCCATCATATAGAAACCTACTTGTTCTTTGGTGGCGTCAGCACGTTTAAACTCTTTGATAATCTTACCTTTGTACATTACTCCAATCCTATCTGATAAAGACATGATTTCATCAAGATCAGCAGAAACTAATAAAACAGCCTTGCCTTCCATTTTTGCTTTTACCAGCTGTTTGTAAATAAACTCTGTAGCACCAATATCTACCCCTCTAGTTGGCTGACTGGCTAGTAAAAGAGCAGGGTCAGCACTAACTTCTCTGGCAATAATAATCTTTTGCTGGTTACCTCCAGATAAACTATTGGCCGTTACATCCTCTGAAGGAGTCCGCACATCATAATCGCTAATCATTTCTTGAGCAAATTTTCTTTTTGCTTTTTCATCTATGAAATCAAATTTCTTCACAAAAGGAGGAAGATGATGCCGGCCTAAACACATATTATCAATCAAAGAATAAGGTTTAATCAATCCATGTTTATGTCTATCTTCCGGAATATGACTAATCCCTTTTTCTCGCCGATTTCTAACATCTAAGGCAGTGATATTCTCACCGTTTAACAAAATTGATCCTTCTACACTATGTAATTTATCAGCAATTGCAGCTATTAATTCTGTTTGCCCATTTCCTTCTACTCCGGCAATACCATAAATCTCACCACTATAAATAGAGAGGTCAATGTTATCCAGACTTTTCAAGTTGTTTTCTTTCAGTACTGTCAGTTGGTTAATTTCCAAAACTTTATCACCCTGTTCTTTTTCAGGGTTATCTACTTTTAATAATACTGGTTTTCCTACCATTAATTCTGCAATAATAGGCTTTGTAGCCCCTTTTCCTGGAATGGTTTTGATAATCTGGCCTCTTCGAATAACTGTGATCCGATCGGCAATATCTAAAACTTCATCCAATTTATGACTGATAAAAATGATTCCTTTACCCTGTTTTTTCATCTCGCGGAAAGTTTTAAATAATTCATCCACTTCCTGAGGAGTTAGTACAGCTGTTGGCTCATCAAAAACCAATATTTCAGCCCCACGATAAAGGATTTTTAAAATTTCAATTCTTTGCTGTACACCGACAGCTAGTTCTTCTACTTTAGCATTTAGTTCAACTCTGAGATTATTATCCAGCATCAGTTTTTCAACTTTACGAGCCGGATCACCCATTTTTAACATGCCAAACTGATGGGTTTCATCTCCTAAAACTATATTTTCTAAAGCAGTAAAAGGGGGGACAAGCATAAAATGCTGGTGAACCATACCAATCCCTTGAGCAATTGCATCTTTTGGATTTTTTATGCTTATTGTTTTATCATTAATACTAATTGTTCCGGAATCAGGAGAATACAAACCATACAGAATTTTCATCAAAGTGGTTTTACCCGCTCCATTTTCTCCTACCAGGGCATGAACTTCCCCTGGTTCCAGATCAAAGGTTATATCATCGTTAGCCCGAACCCCTGGAAATACTTTGGTTATTCCCTCCATCTTTAATAACGACATAAGCCCTCTTTCATTTTTTTTATTTACTGATAATTATGAGTAAAATCTAAAGAATTTCAAGTATAAATTTAAAAATTATTGAATTTCAGTTATTCTAATAAACCTTGCAGTTCATCCTGTGTTAATTTTTATAAAATTTTCACTATTTATTTTTTTAAAAAAAACGAGGCTAACGATAGCCTCGTTTATATAGAATGACTGACTTATTTTAAGTTTTGTGCTGCCCAGTCTGCAACTTTTGAGTCATGATCTGGCACAACAACTTCACCCTTAACAATTTTTTGTTTGATTTCATCAATTTTTCCTTGAATACCAAGGAGTTGATCTTTGTTAAAATCATTAACTGCATAACCAACACCATCATCAGCTAATGTAAAAGTTTTATAACCACCATCAACTTTACCGGTTTCGATTAAAGTTTTAGAGGTTAAGTAAATACCAGTATCAACTCTTTTTAACATTGATGTATAGATGTGATTAGCTAAGGCTTTAGTTTCTGCAGAATCAGAGGAAGCCAATACTAATCCTTGATCAGAGTCAACACCAATAGCATAATTACCAGTATCTTTTGCAGCTTTGAATAAACCAGTACCTGAACCACCAGCAGCATGATAAATGATATCAGCACCTTGATTGAACATATTTAAAGCAATACTTTCAGCAGTTTTGGGATCATTAAAAGCAGTAGGATCTTTTCCAATATATTGACCGACAAGATTTCCGTCTTTTCTTAACTCTGGATTAACATACATAGCACCTGCTAAGAATCCACCCTGGAATTTGTGAATTAAAGGAATGTCCATACCACCAATAAAACCAACTTTATTAGATTTAGTTAACATACCAGCAATAGCACCAACCAGGAAAGAACCTTCATGTTCTGCAAAACCAAGACAAGTAATATTACTGTCAGCATTTAAATCAGGAATAAATCCGTCAATAATAGCAAAGTGAACATCTGGAAAATCTTTAGCAACTTTACCAATTGAGTCACCAAACATAAAACCAACACCAACAACCAGATCATAACCTTCTTCTGCTAATACACGTAATAACAGCTCTCGGTCTTGACCACCTGATTTTGGTTCCAGATATTTTAATTCGATTTCTTTCCCAAAATCAACATTATCTGGATCATCTTTGATATAACCCTTATAATCTTTGGCAATTCTTCTTAATCCTTCATATGCTGAGTCATTAAAAGATTTGTCGCCTTTACCACCAATATCAAATACAATCCCAATTTTGTATTTTGTTTCAACTTTTTGTTTCTTTTTCTTAAAGAACCAGCTAGTTAGTAAACTAGTTACAATTGCTAGTACAAGTAAGACAAAAAAAAGTTTCTTCATTTTTTTCATTAAACCTCTCCTTCTTTATTTCTCAATTTCTACAATATTGTGTTTTAATTTGAAGAATAAAATCAGATTGTAGAAATTGTTTTGCTTATTTTAATCTGGTAAAAGAGTTTTGTCAACAAAAATATTCTTTAATCGCAATAATATCTTGACTGATTTGCAAATATTTCATTATGTTTAGTCTTTATTATATAGAAAATTAAATAAATATCAGGTTTAATTAAAAGAAATTAGAAAAAAATTCTGACTATTTTGCTGATTAAACACTTCACACAAAATAGAATTCAAGAAAAACAGCAATATTTAAAATAACGAAAATTATTTTTTTAATAAATACACACAATTGAATAACTTGCTGCTAAAATTTCATTTCGCTTTTTTGATATTTATTCAACCTTGGGGATTTTGTCTTTCTTTTTTTAAATTATTTAAGAAACTAAATTTTAAATTTAATTTGCTTCTTTATTTTCAATAAAAGTAGCCATTTTCTTAATAACCCTCTGAGAATCACCAGAGATAAATTGACATCGTGGTAAGGAATGAAAAAAGAGTTTTCCATAAGACTTTTTTGCTACCCGGGAATCTAAGAGAGCCACAATCCCATAATCATTTTTGGAACGGATTAACCTGCCAAATCCCTGACGAAAACGGATAATGGCTGCTGGTAAGGTGTAGTTTAAAAATGGATTGATCCCCCTCTTCTCCATATCTTCTACCCTCGCTTCTTCAACTGGTTCAGATGGCATACGGAATGGCAGTTTAGTTAAAATGACATAGCGGAGAGTTTTTCCTGGTGCGTCCACCCCTTCCCAAAAACTATCAGTAGCAAAGAGATTAGAATCCAGTTCATTCTTAAAAGTGTTTAATAATTTACCTTTCTCCATTTCTCCCTGATAAAAAGACCGATAACCTAACTCACGAATATAAGGGCTGGTTTCTTCAAATGATCGTTTTAATTGTACAAAGGAAGTGAAAAGAACAAAGGCAGACCCTTTTGTTGCACCAATACTTTTTTTAATAAATTCATTAATCTGATCATTATAACTGCTATCTCTTGGATCATCTATATCTGTAGGAACAGTAAAAAGTACCTGATTTTGATAATCAAAGGGGGATGTAAAGGTTTTTACAACAATTTCACGATCTTTTACTAAACCTAATCCAATTTGATTTTCAAAATACTGAAACTGTTGATTGACAGTTAAGGTAGCAGAACAAAA
Source organism: Spirochaetota bacterium (assembly GCA_022361115.1). Classification (GTDB taxonomy): domain Bacteria; phylum Spirochaetota; class GWE2-31-10; order GWE2-31-10; family GWE2-31-10; genus JAKSBL01. The sequence continues at coordinate 4,467 of JAKSBL010000319.1, forward strand.
AATCACTGAATCATAGATTTCATGGAGATTTTCTTTTAAAAACTGATTGATATAAAGGGGAGCAGAAATGATGTTAAATAAAAA